>CAJXSW010000031.1 GCA_913060645.1 uncultured Dokdonia sp.
GATCTACACTATCCTCTTCGTCGGCAGCGTCAGATGTGTATAAGAGACAGCACTATGCTTGATCTCTCTAACGAACTTGAAGATATACTTTTAATAAAAACACAAGAGTGGAAACCAGAGACACTCAAGAGTTTACTATATAAGATTCAGACGTTGGGTTATGCCGCAACGGGAACCGGACTTATAGAAATGAATGAGTGGGCAGCGGTAGAGCCTTATCTCATCGCCGATAGCTATCATAATGATAAGAGTGTTGCACAATTAAATGATTTTCTTGCCACATCAAGAGGACTTGTAGAGTGGAGCGCTTCTCAGGTAAAAGCAAACTATCAAGAAGTTGTAGATATCTATGCGCAGTTTGAACCTAAGGCGTATGGCTTCATAGATGATCGTGTACGCTCATCTGTTGCTCTTGACTTAGGAGAGAGTGTAAGTACGTTAGGAGCTTTTATCGCAAAGCATTCAGGACTTGAAAACAAGGTGATGGATATAGATGGACAATCTTCTGTAAGAGGATTAAATCCTGGCTATGCATATGGTGAGCTTGTGGTTATAGAAGGATCTCCAGAAGGAGTGGAGGTAGATACGGAGAAGATTTACGTTTTTGAAAAACCGCCATCAGATCTCAAACCCGTTGCTGGTATTATGACTGTGTCAGAAGGTAATCTTGTTTCTCACGTGCAATTACTTGCTAGAAACTTAGGTATTCCTAATGCGGCCTTATCTCAAGAAAACCTTCAGGATTTGAATAAGTATAGCGGTAAGAACGTGTTTTATGCAGTTTCAAATAAAGGAAGTGTTATCATAAAAGGTGAAGACGATATTACAGATGAGGAACGTGAGTTATTTACAAAGAAGCAACGTTCTACTAGCCAAGTAACGGTACCTGTAGAAAAGATTCAGCTTGATAAAAAAGATATTATAAACATGCGAGATCTTGATGCAA
Source organism: uncultured Dokdonia sp. (assembly GCA_913060645.1). Classification (GTDB taxonomy): domain Bacteria; phylum Bacteroidota; class Bacteroidia; order Flavobacteriales; family Flavobacteriaceae; genus Dokdonia. The sequence goes on from CAJXSW010000031.1 coordinate 947, forward strand.
GTGCATCCGGAAAACTTGTAGGCCCTAAGGCTGCAAATCTTGGTCAGCTTAAGAAAATGTTTCCTGATCAGGTGGTAGAAGGACTTGTGATTCCTTTCGGAATATTTAAAGATCATATGGATCAAAAGATGGCTAGCTATGATGGTTCTTACTGGGAGTTTTTAAATAACGCTTTCGCAAAAGCGGAAGACATGAAAACCTCTGGCGCTTCGTCAAAAGAGATAGAAACGTTCCAACTAGAAGAGTTGAAGAGGTTGCGTGATGCGATTAATGTAATGACACTGAAACCCTCATTTGTGAATAGCTTGCGAGCAGATTTCCAAAAAGTATTTAAATCACCTATCGGCAAAACACCCGTGTTCTTACGTAGTGATACAAATATGGAAGACCTTGAAGAGTTTACAGGCGCAGGATTGAACCTGACGCTCTTTAATATCTTAGATGAGGACAAAATCTTAAAAGGAATTAAAGACGTTTGGGCTTCTCCATACACGGAGCGTAGCTTTAAATGGCGCCAGCAATATCTGAGTAATCCAGAAAATGTATTTCCATCCATTTTAATTATACCATCTGTAGATGTGAATTATAGTGGAGTGATGATTACCAAAGGAATTAATCAGGGAACGGATGAGGATCTTACAATCGCCTTTAGCCGTGGAGCAGGAGGAGCAGTAGATGGCCAAGCCGCCGAAACTAGACTTGTAACAGCAACAGGTAGCAGGTTACTTTCTCCTGCACGTCAAGCAGATTATATACGCTTACCGGCAACGGGAGGTGTGAAGAAGAACATCGCAACCTTTGATGAGCAAATTCTAAACGAGAAAAATATAAACGATATACGCGCAATTGCTCAGTCAATAAGAACACGCCTTCCAGAAATGACAGGATCTACTTATGATGGAGCTTATGACGTTGAGCTTGGATTTGAGAATGATAAATTGTGGTTGTTCCAGATTAGACCTTTTGTAGAGAATAAAACGGCAAAGACTTCTGAATATTTAGAATCTATTTCGCCTGTAATTAATGAAGACTTTTTAATAACCTTAGACGCACCAATAAACTAATGAAGACATTTATCACATTTACATTTATTGCATTATCCACGCTTGTTGCCACGATGATTTATCCTATAGATGGTTATGATAGCACCGGAATCAAAAGATTGTATCGTCTTCAAAAGATGGAGAAAGATAGCATCACTAATAAGCGTATTCCTAACGGAGCTTACTTGAAACTAAATGATATTAAGTTGAATTTGCTTTCGCGAAAGCAGGATTCTCTTGGTGCACTCCTCGTAGAAGATCCAGAATTTGCGCGTGCCATTGCAAGAATCACTCCGGGTGGAAATTACTCTCTTGCAGTTCTCGATATGAGTGACCCAGAAAATTTGAAATATGCAGCCCACAGAGAGAACGCTGGTTACCAGCCAGGAAGTGTGGGTAAAATTGCCGTACTAAACGGTTTTTTTAATGAGCTAGCAGAGACCTATCCAGATGATTTTACACTACGTACAGGACTTATGTGTAATAAGCGTGTAAAAGCACGTTATTGGGGTACAGGTGATCATCATACGATTCCTATTTATAATATTGAAAAAGATAAGCTTACAAAACGTCAAGTAGTGGCAAGTGATGAATTCTCATTATATGAGTGGGCAGATCATATGGTGTCTGTGAGTAATAATGGAGCTGCGAGTGTATTATATAGAGAAACGATGTTGCTAGACGCCTTTGGAAGAGATTATGCAGACTTAACAGAAGAAGAGTCTGAAAATTACTTTGTAGAGACGGATAGAGACTCTCTTACCAGCCAAGCAAACAGAGTTGTAAATCAGCCACTAAGAGAGCTGGGGATAACAGAAGATGACTGGAGACTAGGAGGGATGTTTACGAGACCTGCTGGAAAGTATGTAGGAAGAGAAGGTGGTAGTATAGGAACTCCTAAAGGACTCATGAAGTTTCTAGTAGCCTTAGAGCAAGGAAACGTAATAGACGAAGAAAGCTCACTAGAGATGAAGCGTTTACTATATATGACAGATAGAAGAATACGTTATGCACAATCTAATAGACTTGATGATGCCGCTGTGTTTTTTAAATCTGGATCATTTTATAAATGTGATCGTAGTAAAGACCCAGGATGTAAGGATTATGCAGGAAATGTATATAACTATATGAACTCTGTAATCATTGTAGAGCAACCTAATGGAAAGAAGTACATCGTTTGCTTAATGACCAATGTTCTTAATAAAAACTCTGCTGGAGCTCACATGTATCTAGCAAGTAGTATTGATGAGGTGGTGAATCCATCCTAGTCATCATAATTAATACTTTTAAAAATGCCCATTAGAACTCATCTAATGGGCATTTTTTTTATTATTTGTTAGCTTTCTGAGAGCTTTTAAGACCTTGTAGAACTCTCGTTGCTAGCTTGCTTATGCCTTTGTTTCTATGTTTAGTAAAGGATTGTGTGATGGGAATGTATCTCGCATCCTCTAAAATTTCTATAAGATGTAGCATGGCGATATTCATTTGCCTGCTTCGGTTTCTTATTAAATTACGAATAGTTTGAAATTCTGATTGGTCTTCTATTTCAAAGTGTGCTGTATCTGCTCCTTCTGTTTCAATAATGTTGTATTCTAGTAACGGTAAAATCTTATTCTTAAGTTTAATATGAAGTAGATTATCTAAAAATTCGATAGCGTTCACTTTTGCATTATCATCATCACTTTTTAAACCTAGAAAAGCAGCTGTAATGTCGTCTTGGTTATAGCGTATGCTCAGTAAGGTAAAAATACTATTCAGACTTAAATCTACTTGCTCTCTTAAAATCATGACAATCGCCTCACGAGCAAGTAAAATTTCTGTTTCCTTTCCATTTATGTCTTCGCTTAGGGAAGTTGTATTTACAAGCTTTATAAAGGTTGAGAGGGCATTTATTGTGCTTTGATAATAGTTGCTTTCCGTTAGGATGTATCTTGTTATGCGTCGCTTATCTATTACTAGAGAAGGATTTTGCGTGCTTAATTTCAACAATGATTTTGAGGCATTTTTCCGTACGATAAGATTATTACTAGCTAGAAATTTATATAAAATGCGTACTGCATTCTGAGAATTAAAAGTTGCAATAACCTTAGGTAGATTTCTTTTTATGTCAAGGCTGAAAGCATCCTCACTTTCTAACTGAAGCAGGGTTTTGGTAATTTCTGGTCCGTACTGGGTTAAACTTTTTATAGCAGTCTTACGTAAGTCTTTATCCTCCAGATATTGCAATAGGTGTCCTACAAATAATGGATCTGTAGTGATACCTGCAGCTTGAATCGCCTTTCTAGCAACAGAACGTTGCTTATTGCTAAAATGAATAGAGATGAAATAATAAAATTCTTTCATCCCAGAGTATGCAATCGTTAGCAGTAATTCTGATGTTTCTTTTTGATTTTCTAATCCTTCGTGAGTTCCTAATCTCTCGATTTCTTTGGCAATACGATTTCTTAAGTCAAATCGCGTTGCAAGACGATGATTAGTGCGCGCATCTTGTGCGAGACAAAGTAATGCTGCTTTTGATATTCTTTGATTAGGGTGGTTGAGGTATTCGTTAAAGACGCTGTCGTCTTCTAATTGGGTGTGATGCAATAAGTATTGTAATACAGCAAGTGTGAGCGCATCATCTTCGTTAGAGAGTAGTGTCTTCACCTTAGCTAGCGCTGTCCCTTCTTTGTAAATATATAATTCTTCTAAAGCTGCTTTTTTTACAGCGTTAGAAGGGTGATCGAGAAGTTTTACAATATGTGACTTAAGAGGATTGAGTTTTGTAGTAGATAACCTCGTAAGGAGCGTAAGTATTTCTTGTTCTTCACCAGTTTGTAAAATACGTCTCGCGGTAGAGATTGTTCTATCTTCTTGGAATGTCTTCTTGGAACTCTCCTTATTGAGAAGTAAGCTCTTTAGATTAGTTCGGAAAGAGTCAAAATAAGCATCCCTTAGTTTGTAAATTAAAATGAGCCAAACAAATAGAAAAAAGAGTGTGAGTACTGTCACAAACTTAGTATCCAGCTCCATTCCTTTTATAACAAAAATGAGCAAAAATCCTGCGAGACCTGTAGCAACACTGTCTACTACGATGTCTATAAATGATTTAGCTTGATTTTTGATAGCATAGGGTATGGGTAAAATAGAAAGCTCGGCAGCTGCTTTGTTTATTGATTGTTTGAAACTACCATCTAATCCTTTGATAATGATAAGTACCCAAAGCTCAGGTACCGTAAGAAATAGGAGGGATCCCAAAGCAATCCCTAGTGGAAGGATGAGCATGGTTGAGGTTACCCCAAGATAACTGAGCACTCTGTTTGTGATAAACAGCTGAATTAATAGTGCAACGACATTAAATGATGAGAACCAAAAACCTAAAAACGATGCTAACTCATCTGAATCTGGCAATGCTCTATGCGCAAAATCACTGAATTGAAAATCTACGAGCTTAGCAACAACGACACTTACACCAATTATAGACGCGAGGTATAGTAAATGCTTTGATTTTGATATGAGTTGGTACGCATTGCGGTCTGGCGAAGTTGCTTGATGAACCTCTTTCTTTCTAGAATATACGGTAAGCGTACGAAGCCTTAAATTCCATATGTGGTGTAAAATGGGAACACATGAGAGAATAAGAATACCTGCTATAAGAATAGAAACCTTATTCCCGAACATGGCAGAAATAAGCGTTGTCAAATACCCACCAAAAATACCTCCAGCAATAGCACCAGCACCTATAAAACCAAATAAGCGCTTTGCTTCTCTAGCATTGTACACCATGTTTGCCAGTATCCAGAACTGTGACGTTACTACAACTGCAAAAAGCGATATAAGAACATAATACAGATAAAGTACCCAGACTTCAAGAAATTTAAAGTGTAGCGCTATAGAGAGAATAATGAAAAATAGACAAAAAGCTGAGAGTGTGATGGTCGCAACCCTCTTAAAAGAATATTGTTTAAGCGCTTTGTTATAAAAAAACGAACTAATGATGGCTACCACGGCAACCATGAGATACCCATACGGTAATTTTTCTGCACCTAGGGCAGAGAGGAAAAGTGCATTTACTGTAGGCTTAACAATGAGCAATACTGTAATCACCAAAAAGATGTACAGTTGCATAAAAAAAGAGATGGTGATTTCACCATCTCTTATATCAAAGGCTTTTTTATAAAGTCTTTTTATCATTAATTATGTTTGGATTGTGAGATGCTCTAGTTGAATGCTAAAGCTCGTGATTTTTTCATTGCTTTTTCTAAAGGAATTACTAAATCTCTAACAATCTGCTCTCCTTGAGAATCATCTATAAGAGCAACCAAAATATATTTACGCTCAGGTCCCCATACTAACACAGAATCCGAGTGCCAGTTTTTCCATGATCCGGACTTTCTATAGATGTCAGCTTTTGGAGCAATTTTATCTAGTGTATTTACAAACTTGTGGTGTAATGCAGGATCTTTCATGATTTTAAGCATTTCTAAAGATCTTGCTGGGTTAATAAGATTTCCCATCGCAAGTTGGTAATAGAAGCTACATACTTGTCTTGCAGTCGCAGCATGGCTAAGACCTTTCATAGGTTCTGGGTGGCGTCTCCCGCCTGCAGCATATCTCTTTCCTACCCATAAACCACCACCTACTTCTTCATCATAAAGTTTAAGCTGATCGCTACGTAGTACTTGTTCTATTTTTTCATAACCTACACGATCAATCATACGTGTAGATGCAGCATTATTTGATTTACTAATCATAAGGTGCATATCCTTGCGCACTTCTTTAGAATCTTTGAGTTCGCCATTTTCTATAGCATCCATAGCTGCAAGTAAAATTGCAATTTTAGGTAGACTAGCTGCATACATCATAAACTCATCGTTTAATCCTGCATATTCTATTCTATCTACATTACTCATATCTACAATACCAATAGACATTTTATTTGCTTTGACCATGCTCTTCCATTTAGGATTCTTTGCTATTTCTTGAGAAAGTAGTTCTTGAAGAATAGGACTAGAATGTGTCTCTAGTGGAGCGACATCACTTACCGCTAGTGGAAGATTTTGTGCCGTCATCACTGAGGCAAGGAAGGAGCACATAAAAAGCGCAATGTATTTCATAAATATATGTTTTTTTAATGGTTTCTTATAGTATACAAAAAGGCTGCCAAAGATAGCAACCTTTACTGTTAAAACGATAAAAACGTTCTATAATCAACTATAGTATTTACTGTATTCTTAAAGTTATTATAAAATTAAGTGTTGTGCTCGTGAAGCTTTTTAAAACCCTACCGCAGTATCATCTCCACGTCTATCTGCACCACCTTCTAAGGTGCCGTCAGGAAGCACTAAAATACCGTCCACTTTTCCAATAACTGGAGATTGCTCTTCATTAGTATTATATCCCTTTTCTTGTAATCTTTTTATAGTTTCAGCATCGAAACTATTTGGTTCAAATAATACAACATCTGGCATCCACTGGTGGTGAAAGCGTGGTGCATTAACCGCTTCTTGCATAGTCATTCCATATTCATGTACGTTAAGTATCGTTTGCAGTACAGACGTTATAATCGTAGAGCCTCCAGGAGTTCCTACGGTCATCCAGAACTCCCCATCTTTTTCTACTAGCGTAGGAGTCATACTTGATAGCATGCGCTTCCCTGGTTCAATCTTATTAGCTTCGGCACCTATGAGGCCAAACATATTAGGCACTCCAGGTTTGCTAGAGAAATCGTCCATTTCATTATTTAAAAAGAAACCTATCTCGTCTACATATAATTTTGATCCGTAAGCACCGTTAAGCGTTGTTGTCACAGCGATTGCATTACCGTACTGATCTATTGCACTGTAGTGTGTGGTTTCCATACTTTCATAGCCTGGTAACTTTCCGTGGCTCATATCACTTGATTTTGTTGCGGTATCCCAGGAAAAAGTATCCATTCTGTTTTTTGCATATTCGTCAGAGAGTAATTTTTCAAGCGGTATTTCTACAAAATCTGGATCACCTAGATAAAAGCTGCGATCTGCATAGGCACGACGCTCGGCTTCGGTAAGTAGCTGGATGCTTTCTACTGTATTATGTCCATATTGTGAGATGTCGTAAGGTTCAATCATCTGCATGATTTCAGATAAGCAAACACCACCAGAACTAGGAGGGCTCATGGATATAATCTTTAGGTTATCATATTCAAAAGTTACTGGAGTGCGCCATTTTGCTTCGTAAGTAGCAAGATCTTCCATTGTGATGATGCCACCTTTTGATTGTAGATAGTTTACTAACTTCTGTCCAGTCTCTCCTTTGTAAAATTCATCTTTACCGTTTACAACAATGCGCTCTAGTGTTTTTGAAAGGGCTTCATTTTTGAGGGTAGACATTTTCGCGAAAGCGTTTGCATATAAAATACTATCTCCATTAAGCTCGATAAATTTCTCGCGCAACGCGTCAAATCGTTTGGCTTGACTCTCAGTTACCACATATCCATTACGAGCAAGATCAATGACCGGTTGTAAAATTTGAGACATAGGTAAAGAGCCAAACTTCTCATGTACGGCAAACATACCCGCAAGACCTCCAGGAACACCCACAGCAAGGCTTCCCTCTGTGCTCAAGTTAGGAATCACATTACCATCTTGATCAAGATACATATCGTGCGTAGCGGCTGCGGGAGCCATCTCTCTATAATCCAGCGCGCCTATCTCGCCATCCTTAGTACGATATACTAGAAAACCACCACCACCTAGACTTCCTGCAAAAGGATAAGCCACGTTGAGCGCCATATCTGTTGCAATCATGGCGTCAAAAACATTACCGCCTTGCTCCATAATTTCTGATCCTATGCGTGAAGCTTCTTCTCGAGCAGAAACTACCATTGCTTTCTGGGCGATTAATCCATGTACGGGCTCAGGAGTAGGTGTTTCTGTCTTGCAGTTTATAAATAAAAATGGGATGCAGAGTAAGAGTAAATATTTCATAGGTTGGATTTGTAATGAATTTTAAAATTTAATTTGTCCTGGTAGATATATATAAATACCTCTGTCAAATGCATCCCAATAATAGAGAGTACCTGAAAACCAGAAGACAATAATTTCATCGTTAATTTTAAACGGTTTTGAATTACTACTTGCGTATTTCAGTTTTCTTAATTCAGATGTGTTATCGTTAATAGATACATAAGGATATGGTAACAGTGTATAATCATTTCTCATAGGTCCTTTCTCATTTCTATACTCAACAACTTTTGCGGTTATGGGCTTGCTTGCCTCGCGCATTTTTAAGAACTTTACTTTAGAGTTCCACAGGACTAAATATAATAGAATCAGTATTATTAACAATCCGCATATCATAAACTTAAAGTTCTTTTAATTTTATAGCAACAAATGCCTGCAGCTCCTCAAAAAATCGTGTAAACTCATCTTCAAAGGCTTCATAATGTTCTGCTAGGTCTTCTATAGCCTTATCCATCGCTACACGGCGTTTTGTGCGTATATTCATATTATATAGCACTGTGCCTATGCCTTTCATAGTCGCATAACTAAGTAACCAGTTTTGTTCCATCATCGGGATCATCATTTTCTGAATACGGCTCGTGAGCAGACCGTGATTATCCTCAAGTAATTGATAAAAATCTGCGATGTATATGTCTAAAGGCGTGTCGTGATAGTTCTTCCAGTTTTTGGCAAGAAAGTGATCGTATAGAATATCTACTATCACACCAGAGTAGTGTCCATATTTCTCGTGAAGCCGCTTTGTGCTTTGTTTTACAATAGGGTGACTGTCTGTATAACTATCTATCCAGCGGTGAATTAAAATTCCTTTCTGGATATCATCTGAGTATTTGAGGTACTTTTTACCTTTTATACCATCTGCCATAAAGTTGCCTATGGTCTCTTGTGGTAATCCGTCTGTAAGATAAATGTGTGCAAGGAAGTTCATATAAAGAACAAGATAGTCGTTGCAAGTTGTATTATCAATGGTTACTGGGCAAATAATACTTAAAAAATCAATGTTGTGATAGTTACGCTTTCGCGAAAGCAAAAAAACTTAAACATAATTTAAATTGCGTCATAAGTGCTATCGAGTTCAATTCTTTACTTTTGCGTCATCAATCAACTAACACTTAATCTCAGAATATCATAATTTATGACACTAATAAAATCCATTTCAGGAATACGCGGAACCATAGGAGGACGCACAGGAGATAACTTAACACCAGTAGATGCTGTAAAATTTGCTGCAGCATATGGGGCCTGGCTCAAGAATGACCGTAACAAAGAAACCTATAGAGTAGTAGTAGGGCGTGATGCTCGTATCTCTGGATCAATGATACAAGAACTTGTGATGAATACCTTAATAGGAATGGGGATTCATATTATAGATTTAGGACTTTCTACCACGCCTACCGTAGAAATCGCCGTACCTATGGAACATGCAGACGGTGGAATCATACTCACGGCTTCTCACAACCCAAAACAGTGGAATGCTTTAAAGTTATTAAATAGTAAAGGAGAATTTTTAAACGGAGTAGAGGGAGAGAAGATCCTTAAGTATGCAGAAAATGAAGACTTCACCTTTGCCGAAGTAGATGATCTAGGTGCTATCACAAAGAATGATGCTTACATCGATTTGCATATTGAAGAAGTAAAGGCTCTAGAACTTGTAGATGTTGACGCTATAAAGGCTGCCAAATTTAAAGTCGTAGTAGATGGTGTAAACTCTACCGGAGGTATCGCAATACCAAGACTTCTAGAAGAATTAGGAGTAGAGGCAATTAAATTATATTGTATACCTAACGGAGAATTCCCTCACAACCCTGAGCCACTTAAAGAACACCTAGGTGATATCTGTAAGATGGTAGTAGATGAGCGTGCAGATTTTGGTGTCGTAGTAGATCCAGATGTAGACCGTCTTGCTTTTATAGATGAAAAAGGTGAAATGTTTGGAGAAGAGTACACGCTTGTTGCGTGTGCAGATTACGTGCTAGGAGAGACTAAAGGAAATACGGTTTCAAATTTATCTTCTTCTCGTGCATTACGTGATATTACAAGAAAACATGGCGGAGAATACTTTGCAAGTGCTGTAGGAGAGGTAAACGTAGTGCAAACTATGAAAGACCAACACGCTGTAATAGGAGGAGAAGGAAACGGCGGAATCATCTATCCAGCGTCACATTACGGTCGTGATAGCCTGGTAGGAACTGCATTGTTTCTGACGCACCTTGCGAAGCTTAAAATTACCGTGAGCGAACTTAAAGCTAGTTATCCTCCATATTTTATGAGTAAGCAAAAAATCCAACTCACTCCAGAGCTTGATGTAGATGCATTACTAGAAAAAATGGCTGCAAAATATGCAGATGAAGATGTATCAACGGTAGACGGTGTAAAAGTAGATTTTGAAAACCACTGGGTACATTTACGTAAATCAAATACAGAACCTATTATCCGTATTTATACAGAGGCAAGCACACAAGAAAACGCAGATCAAATCGCAAATGATATGATTGCTACTATAAAGGAGGTAGCAGGATTGTAATATATCTTGTTTACAAATTTTAAAAAGGAGCGCCACGGCGCTCCTTTTTTGTTGTCTTTTTTAATAAATTTACATCCTAAAGTTTTGATTATGAAAACATTATATCCTATTAAGTCTAGCGGTAAACTAGAGAATTACTTTACACGCTTTCGCGAAAACATTGTAGGTGTAGATCAATACTTTACTTCACCTTATGGCACGCAGCGATTACTATATACAGATTGGACCGCTTCTGGGAGACTGTACGGACCTATAGAAGATAAGATGCTTCGTGATTTTGGTCCCTACGTGGCAAATACACATACGGAGACAACCGTTTCAGGGACTGCCATGACAATGAGTTACCATAAAGCTAAGGATATCATTAAGGAGCACGTACATGCAGATCAAGATGATGTTCTCATTGTAGGAGGTAACGGAATGACGGGAATGATCAATAAATTCCAGCGCATACTAGGTTTAAAAGTACCTGAGAATATAAAAAAGTTTGTAACCGTACCAGAGGAGATAAAACCTATTGTTTTTATCTCTCATATGGAGCATCACAGTAATCAAACTACCTGGTTAGAAACTACAGCTAAGGTTGTAGTTGTTCCTGCTAAAGAAGATGGGCTTTTTTGTATAGAAATGTTTGAAAACGAACTTCTTAAATATGAGAATCATCCGTTTAAAATTGCTTCTATAACAGCATGTAGTAATGTAACAGGTATCCAAACTCCATATCATGATGTAGCAAGATTAATGCACGCACATGGCGGATTGTGTTTTGTAGATTTTGCTTGCAGCGCGCCCTACGTTAACATAGATATGCACCCAGCAAATCCCGAAGAACGACTAGATGCGATTTTCTTTTCGCCACACAAATTTTTAGGAGGTCCAGGATCTTCAGGTGTATTGATTTTTAATAAAGGACTATATAAAAATGTGGTTCCAGATAATCCAGGCGGAGGTACCGTTTCTTGGACTAATCCTTGGGGAGAGCACAAGTATATTGATAATATAGAAGAGCGCGAAGATGGTGGTACACCAGGTTTTTTACAAACCATACGTACAGCTCTGTCTATAAAGCTCAAAGAAGAGATGGGCGTTGATAATATTGTGAGCCGTGAGCACGAGCTTATAGATATTATCTGGAAAGAACTCAATGAAGTATCAGATATTAATATTCTAGCTAGTAATCACAAAGACAGGCTAGGGGTAATTTCATTTTACATAAGTGATTTACACTTTAACCTTGCTGTAAAAATGCTTAATGATCGTTTTGGAGTGCAAACGCGCGGTGGATGTAGTTGTGCAGGTACTTACGGCCATTATTTACTCAACGTAGATCAAAAAACATCTAATTCACTTACCTGCGAGATCGACGCTGGTAATTTAATTCACAAACCAGGTTGGATTAGAATGTCTATACATCCTACGCTCACTAATGAAGAGGTTTTATATGCTTGTAATGCCATTAAAGAACTAGCATCAAACCATAAAGAATGGTCAGAAGATTATCGTTATCAGACGCACTCAAATGAGTATTTACATAAGGATGATGCTGCTACGTCAAAGAGTAGGAGCGAAGCGATAGATCAATGGTTTGAGTTTTAAGAGACTTAGGCCTTCTTTATTTTAGAAAGGATCTCTTCCTTTTTACCTAGAAGTTTAAAACGCTTATGAGTCCATAAGTAGTATTCTGGACGTGCAAGAATTTGTTTTTCTAGCGCTTTCGCGAAAGCGTTAGTAACCTCACCTTCACCAGTTGTTGAAGCATCTGGAGATAACAACTCAAAGGTTCCTCTATAATGACCTCTGCTTATTTTTTCTGTCCCAAAATATATAACTGGTAGTGAAAATTCTTTGGCAATGCGTTCTACTCCTCTAAAAAACGGTAATTCGTGACCTAAAAATTGTGTCCAATAATGTGCTTTATGATACCTAGGTGTTTGATCTGCAACAAAGCCATAAGTACCTATTTTATTGTCACTCTCTAGTCGTTTTATATAGCGCACAGTTTCTTTTGAGTCAATCATAAAGGTATTCCATCGTCCTCTTATTTTTCTAATAAGGTCGTCAAATTGCTTATGCTTAATTTTTTTATATACAGCATAACCAGGATTCTCCATAGAGAGTTGTAGTGCAAAAATCCACTCATAACTAGCATAATGTCCCATCATGAGGCAAGTGCTTAAACCATCTTTATCATACTGAGTAATTAGCTCCTTATTTGTAAACTGGTAACGCTTTAAGAGATCTTCTTTCTTAATGTTCATAGACTTTATCATCTCTAGAAACATGTCGCAAAAATGGCTGTAAAACTCTTTTTCAATATTCTTAAGCTCGTCGTCAGACTTTTTTGGAAACGTAAGTCTTAAGTTATATCTCACCGTTTTCTTGCGGTAACCTATGACATGATAAACAAGAAAGTAACAACAATCTGAAACGATGTATAAAGCTCTAAAGGGAAGTACAGAGAGTAACCATAAAAGGGGATAGAATAACCAGAAAACGACTACTTTCATTCAGATTTTGTTAAGAAATTGATAGCACAAATATAGCTATCTTTACAAGTAAAACTTAGTATTTATGGCGGATTTACATCCAGTTACAATTGCAATTATCTTAGCAAATGTTTTATTCTCTATGAGTGGTTTTAATAACTACTCTATGTTTGAAAAATACAAATTTAATATAGGTGCTATACGAAGAGGAGAGCAGGTGCGTATGGTATCTTCTGCCTTTTTACATGCAAACACGAAGCACTTATTATTTAATATGCTCACGTTATATTTCTTTGCAAATGCTGTGATCTATACCATAGGTGTACCTAAGTTTTTAATGGTATATCTATCCAGTTTACTCTTAGGTAATATTCTGTCTTATTTTCTACATAAAGATGAATATCATTACTCGGCAGTAGGAGCTAGTGGAGCAGTAATGGGTGTTGTGTACGCTGGTATTCTACTTAACCCAGGACTAGAAATTTACTTTTTACCGGGTTGGGTATTCGGAGTAGGATATATGATTTATTCCATTTATGGTATGGTAAAGCGCAATGATAATATAGGGCATGATGCCCACTTTGGTGGTGCTATTGCGGGTTATGCAATCGCGCTCATCTCGGTTCCAGAGCTCCTAGAAGTTAGATTACCTATTGTGCTTGCGCTTGCAGCACCCATTCTTGTTTTCTTTGTCTTATTTAAAATGGGAAAGATTTAAGAAACTATGGTATCAACTTTGTTATCTTAATTGTCTAAAACAAACAAATATGAAATATCTAACAGCAATATTATTATTTACGGTAATGAGTCTAACTGCACAAACTGATACTATGGAACCACTTGTAAATGTCACAGGAGAAGGAATTGTAAAAGTAATTCCAGATGGCGTGGCGATAAAAGTTCGTGTAGAAACTCAAGGAAAGGAAGCGCAACAAGTAAAGGCAGAAAATGATCAGTCTATAGACAAGGTGATTAAGTTTTTACGTTCTCAAGGAATTGATAATAAGTATGTACAAACAGAATACATTAATCTTAATAAAAATTACGATTATAACAGCAAGACGTATAATTACAACGCAAACCAAACGCTCACTATACAGCTCAAAGAATTAAAAATGTATGAGGGTGTAATGACTGGACTTCTTAATTCTGGCATTAATCGTATTGATAATGTACAATTCACATCGTCTAAGATGGATGCTTTAAAGGCAGACGCTCGTATAGCAGCGATAAAGGATGCAAAAGAAAAAGCAACAGCATATGCAGAAGCGCTCGGACAGACTATAGGTAAGGCGGTACAAATAAGTGAGCAAGGCACTTCTTCACCACAGCCACCTATGTATAAAGCAAGAATGATGTCTATGGAAATGGACAACTCAGGAGGAGAAACTATTGCACCTGGCGAGCTTATTATCACAACTAAAATAGCGGTGAGCTTTAAATTAAACTAAGCTTAACTATTCTTAACGACGTGTTAACCATATCATCTAGGGTAGCTCAGTATCTTTAGATTATGAAAAAGTTAGATGAAAACAAAAATAAGTCAGAGCGAGAAAAAGAAATAGAAGCACGCATCGTTAGAGATAATCCCAATCCTATATCCATAGGAAATGGTGTACATCGAGAAGAATCAGATTTAGCTATGAAAGAGGCTAATGATGAGGCGATATTACGAGCTAAGAAAGAACAATAGTAAAAGGCTTTTATAGAAAAAGGCAAAGAATGTATATTCTTTGCCTTTTTTATTTTCTAGATTTTAAGATAACGCTTTCGCGAAAGCGTATTTAAAATATTATCTATTTCTAGAACTTCTTAAATCTTTAAATTTTGGTTCGGCATCTTTTTCTGCCTGTGTCTTCTCAGAATCTGCTACAAGTACATAGATTTCTTTCATTTCTTCTTCTGTTATATAGCGCCATTTTCCCTCCTCCACGTCTAGTGAAACATTCATAATCCTGTTACGCTTTAAACGTGTAACCTCATAATCAAGTGCTTCACACATGCGGCGTATCTGGCGATTGAGTCCTTGAGTAAGAATGATTTTAAAAGAAAATCTACTTAACTGTTCTACGTGACAGGTACGTGTTACAGTATCAAGTATAGGTACGCCATTCCCCATTTGTTGAATAAAAGAAGGTGTGATAGGTCTATCTACCCACACTTCGTATTCTTTCTCGTGATTGTTACGAGCGCGTAAAATTTTATTTACAATATCTCCGTCATTAGTTAAAAAGATAAGACCTTCAGAAGGTTTATCTAGTCTTCCTATAGGAAATATGCGACTAGGATAATTAATGTAATCAATGATATTATCCTTTTCTACACGTGTATCTGTCGTGCAAACGATGCCTACAGGCTTGTTAAAGGCGATATAAACAGGCTTTTCTGTAGGAGCAGAGATGAGTTCGCCATTTACATGAACCTCGTCACCTTGAGAGATCTTTGTTCCCATCTCTGGAATTCTACCATTTATGGTCACTCTTCCTTGCTCAATCAATTTATCTGCAGCACGGCGGGAGCAGTAGCCCACTTCACTTAGATATTTATTTATGCGTGTTTGTTTTCTTTCTTCCATAGAGCTACAAAAGTACTATATAATTGGACAAAAAAAATGCCAGTCGTAAGACTGGCATTGCAAGTTCATAAAAGTGAACTAAAAAGTTATATGTGCTTAGTCAATTACTCTGACGTTTACTGCATTTAATCCTTTTTTACCTTCTTTTAATTCAAACTCAACAGCGTCACCTTCTCTTACCTCGTCGATAAGTCCTGTTACGTGTACGAAGTGCTCTTGGTTTGCTTCTTCTTCATTGATAAATCCAAAACCTTTAGTGTCGTTGAAGAATTTTACTGTTCCTTTGTGCATTGTAATAATTTAAATATGTTAAGTTGCAAATTTACAGTTATTTAATACAGAAACTATTAATTGTAGTTAATTGTTTTAAAATAGTTTTTTATACGCTTTCGCGAAAGCTAAAACCCTTGTAATCGCCATTATATAGCGCTTTGACTAACTAAAAGTTGTATGAAAAAAGTCGCTATTTACTGAAATTAGGTCTCGTATATGATAAAGATTGTCTGTCTAATCTCGTAACTTGCGCTTAAAACCGACAAGTATGGCTCTTACAAACAACGATATCTTTAAAAAATTACGAGTAGCACTTCAATTGCGTGATGATGAAATCATTGAAATCTGTAAGCTCGTAGAATTTCAAGTGTCTAAGAGCGAACTAGGAGCTATTTTTAGAAATCCTGACCATCCTAAGTTTATGGAGTGTGGCGATCAGTTTTTACGTAATTTCTTAAATGGTCTTGTGATACATAAGCGTGGACCGATGCCTCCTAAGAAGAAGTAGGTAAAACTACAAGTTGGCTTTGTTACATTTTATGACCACAAGTGCTCCATCTTGAAGCGTTGTAAAAAATAAGTAAACAGAACCTCCATCTTTAATCTTAAGCTTCTTACGGATATCTTCTACCTTCATAGGAAAATTACGGGTAGTGATATTTGCCTTATTGATTTGCAATTCTTTTGCTGCTTTCTTTGAGTAGGGTAGTACCTCTAAAACTTCAAAGCGTCTTCCAGCAAATTCTTTTAACTCTGCCGATGTGTAGAGATGTGAGTGCTCATGAAGTTTATCTACTTTAAAATGATCACAAACCCAATGAAAAGCTCCGCTTTTCATAAGTGCAGCATTAGGCTCATACAAATATGTTTGAGGCGCTGCATATGTGGGAGTAGACTCAAAAATTGCAGTATAATCAAATTCAAGTATAGGATCTTCGGTATCTAAGTTAACAACGGTAACTTGAGGAATACTCATTTTTTTAGATGAGAGTTTCCACAGTAACTCTTTCACCTCGTTTTTAAGTGCAACGATATGAATTTCGGTAACATGTTGTAGTTCTTCTAGTCCTGCAGATATATCTAATAATGGCGCAGTTTTAATCCATAAGCTATCACACTTAGAGAGTAATAGATTTTTGTACAAAGGAACATTAGGTAGGCAATCTTTGAGCATAAATACTTTTCCCTTTGCATCAGTGCGTCTTCCAGGATCTAAAAAAATGGTATCGAACTTCTGCTCAGTTTTAGAAAAGAAATCTATGGAGTCGCCTACTATAAAATCAATATTAGATTGGTGTAGTGTATGCGCATTATTTTTCGCGAAAGCGGAGAGTTCGCCATTCATTTCAATGTGCGTAACATGCTTTGCGATTTGCGCGAAGTAAAATGCATCAATACCAAACCCACCAGTTCCATCAACAATATGGTTACCTTCCATATGACTCGCTTTGTAACGAGCTGTAGCTTGTGAAGAGGTTTGCTCTAGGTTAAGTTTAGGTGGAAATAAAATCCCATCTGTTTCATGCCACAGCGGTAATTTACCCTTTGCTTTACGTTTGCCTTCTAGCTGTTGCGCTAGTTCTTGAACGCTTATTTTTTTAAACGGACTACCTTTGAGAATGAATGAGTGTAGTGGTGTTTGCTCATGAAGCTTCAAATAATCAAGCACTTCTGGCTTTAAAAGCATATTGTTCATTACAAATCTTGTGTAAGTTTTTGAACAATTTTGTATTCACTTAAAAATTCCTTAGAAATCACTTTAAGTGCAGTATATACAGGTACGGCAAGAATCATCCCGAATACCCCAAATAGTAATCCTGCAATAATGATTGCAAGAAATATCTCTAGGGGATGTGATTTTACACTATTTCCAAAAACGAATGGTTGTATGATAAAATTATCTACCATTTGTGCAGCTCCATAGCATATAAAAATCCAAAACAGCTTAGGTAATATTACAGTTCTAAAATCCATGTTGATATTACTTGATGTCACAAGCAATAACATGACTCCTCCACCCACAAGCGGACCGATATAAGGAACTAGGTTCAATACCGCACAAAATAATGCAATCGCAAGTGCATTATCCACCCCAAAGGAAAGTAAGATAATCGCATAAAGTACAAACATGGTAAACACCTGTATGATGAGTCCTATGAAATATCGAGATAGCAAGTATTTTATCTTTTCAAAAACACGTAAAAATTTACCTTCATTACCTCTCCTGGCAAATACTAGCAAGCTGTTTACAAGAAGTCTATTGTCTTTTAAAAAGAAGAAAGTGATAAAAATAATGGCAAAAATCCCTATTCCTGCAGCGCCTAGATTTCCTATTATACTATTTAAAAACGTTGGTATAATCCCAAAATCAAAGTTCTTTACAAAATCGGCTTGTTGTACACCTTGTATGATGGTCATTTTATTAATACCAAAATAGGCGGCAATCTCTCCATACAATCGATTAATATTCACCTTTACATCATCAAAATTAATCTGACTAAGATGCTGACTCTGATCAATCACCACTGGTATAAATAAGGCGAGCACGCCCATAATAATCATGATGAGTAGGAGAATGGTCACTACGGATGCCCAAGTAGGGCTAAATTTAAGCGAGTAGCGTAAAAACTTCACAATAGGTCTTCCTACTAGTGACAACACCGCAGCAACGGCGAGGTAAACGATTACACTTTGAATGGTATAGAGCAACCATAAAACCATGAGAACGCCTACCACAACGCCTATTGCTCGTAATATACCTATGCTTATTATTTTTGCTTTGAGTGGTTTCATTTGAGGCTGCAAGATACTATAATTATGACCTTGTAAGTTCATAAAGCGCAATACCTGTAGCTTGTGCTACATTCATACTACTGTTAATACCATACATCGTAATATGCGCTATGTTATTACATTGCTCCAGTGTTTCGTCTGTAATACCTATGCTTTCTGCACCTATAATTAGAGCAACTTTATCTAATCTAGAAAAATCTATCGTGCTCATAGGTTTACTATTTGATGTGATTTCTAAGGCAATACTGGTAAAGGAAAGGTCATGTAGTTCTTGTAATGTATTTTTTATAGTATCGCCTGCGCGAAAAGGTATTGTATTTTCTGTATTTCTAGCTGTTTTACGTAAGCGGCTACTTCTTGTATCTGGTTGATTTCCGCAGAAAATAATTTCTTTTACACTAAAGGCATCTGCTAGCCTAAAAATACTTCCAGCGTTAGCAGGACTTGTCATATGCTCACAGACGAGGATAATCTCTTTATTGTGAGTGGATGGTTTGTGATGATTATGGGCGAGTTGCACAGTATAGGGAATTAGGATTTGTAGCCGACTATTTATCGTCTACCATTACTTTATTAAAATTACTCGATTGTTGACTAGCATATGAAAATGCAAGAATAGGAATACTAAATGTTAGGGTTGCTATCCAGCCAAGATTCCATAAAAATAGAGTTGATATAATACCTAATAATAAACCTAGTAAAACGATTTTCATATCTGGTTTTGCGTGAACTCGATTGACTCTTCTTTTAACTTGGGTTCCACAATGATTACATCTGTCATTTATATGATTGCCGCGTTCTTCTTGTAGTTCAAAACGATTGCTAGCTTTAGTATTAAAGCTATTTTCTTTTTTACATGAACTACAGTAATAGTATAATTTCAAAGGTCTAGATTTTTAAAAGGAATATAAATTAGTTCTCAAAAGCATACTTAACAATATTGGCACCCATTTGTAGTGCTTTCTCGCGTACGCTTTCTGGGTCTCCATGTACTTCTGGATCTTCCCAGCCGTCACCTAGGTCTGATTCTGTAGTGAAAAGCACAACAAGTCTATCTTCATAAAAAAGTCCTAGCGCCTGTGGTCGTTTGCCATCATGCTCGTGGATTTTAGGTAGCCCTTTAGGAAACCTATATGCACTGGAAAAAATAGGGTGAGTAGCGGCAAGTTCTGTAAGTTCTTGCTCTGGAAAGATCTTTTTAAGTTCCTTAGGCAAGTACTCAGCCATTCCATAATTATCATCGATGTGTAAGAAACCACCGCTTATAAGGTAATTGCGCATGTTTTCTACATCATTATCTGTAAAAAGGACGTTGCCATGTCCGGTCATATGCAATAGTGGATATTGGAATATGTCTGTACTACCAGCATCTACAGATACAGGAGTAGAATTCATTTTCGTATTGATGTTTTTATTACAAAAAGTAATGAGATTAGGTAAGGCTGTTGGATTGCTATACCAATCACCGCCACCTTTATACTTAAGCACCGCTAGATCTTGCGCTTTCGCGAAAGCGCACATAAATAACATGATAACAAGTGCGAGAATACTACGCTTCATAGAGTTTTTCATAAAAAATAAAAATAGTGAATACCAAAATGATGGAAGTCCTAATTAACAAGAAAGTTAAACAAGAAAGCTAAAGTTCTCTTAATTAGTGTTATTCAAATGATTTTGTAAGAATTTAAGCACAAATACCTTGTAATTCGTCAAATGAGTATATAAATTTACTCCTGTAAAGTTGTAACAATTTTATCTTGCTGCGACTTACATATTAACAATAACTTTAAAATCTAATATGAAAAAGAAAATGTATGCTTTAGCAGCTCTTTTGTTAAGTGGCGTTGCCCTTAATGCTCAAGAGGTTAGCTTTGAAGAGTATGATCTTGACAATGGAATGCACGTTATTCTTCACCAGGATAATGGCGCTCCAGTAGTAACAACATCTGTAATGTATCACGTAGGTGCAAAAGATGAAGATCCAAGTAAAACTGGTTTTGCTCACTTTTTTGAACACTTACTTTTTGAGGGTACAGAAAATATTGAACGTGGTGAGTGGTTTAAGGTAGTTTCTTCAAACGGAGGACAAAACAATGCAAACACGACACAAGACAGAACTTATTATTACGAAGTATTTCCTTCTAACAATCTAGAATTAGGTCTATGGATGGAATCTGAGCGTTTATTACACCCAATCATCAATCAAATAGGCGTAGATACTCAAAAGGAAGTAGTGCAAGAAGAAAAACGTTTACGAGTGGACAATCAGCCATACGGACGTTTTCAAGAAGTAATAGGGAAGATGCTTTTTAAGAAGCATCCATACCGCTGGACAACAATAGGATCTCTTGATCACCTTGCTAGTGCAACACTAGAAGATTTTCAAAAATTTAGCGATACCTATTATGTGCCAAATAACGCAGTCTTAGTTGTAGCTGGAGATATTGATCTTGCAGAGACTAAAGAGATGATTAATAAATACTTTGCACCTATCCCAAGAGGTAAGGACATTGCACGTAGCACGTTTAAAGAAGATCCTGTGGTACCTGTAAGAGAGAAGTTTTATGATCCTAATATCCAGATTCCTGCGATATTCTTAGCTTACAGAACTCCTGCTCAAACAGAAAAAGATGCTTATGTGTTAGACATGGTATCATCTGTATTAAGTGATGGTAAGAGCTCTAGACTTTACAAGAAACTTGTAGATGACCAGAAGAAAGCATTACAAGTATTTGCTTTTAGCGGTGCTCAAGAAGATTACGGTTCTTACTTAATAGGAGCGTTACCTCTAGGCGAAAACTCTCTAGAAGATTTAATAACAGAAATGGATGAGGAGATTGTAAAACTTCAAACAACGCTAATATCTGAAAGAGATTATCAAAAACTTCAAAATAAATTTGAAAACCGTTTTGTAAACTCTAACAGTAGTGTAGAAGGTATTGCAAATTCACTTGCTCGTAACTACATGTTATATGATGATACTAATCTTATTAATACAGAGATTGATATTTACAGATCTATAACAAGAGAGGACATTAAAGCAGCTGCTATAAAGTACCTCAAAGAAAATGAGCGTGTAATATTAGAGTACTTACCAGAATCTCAAAAAGAAAATTAATGAAAAAGCATATTATATTAGGTGCACTATTAATGCTAGCAACTGCTGGTTATGCACAAGTAGACAGAAGCATACAACCTAAGCCAGGTCCGGCTCCTGAGATTAATTTAAAAGATCCAATATCTTTTGAGCTCAAGAATGGCCTCAAAGTAATGGTTGTTGAAAATAAAAAATTACCTAGAGTATCTATTCAACTTACGATGAATAATCCTCTTATTGTAGAAGGAGATAAGGCAGGTGTTGCTTCCCTTACGTCATCTATGCTGGGTAAAGGTTCTAAAAACATTGAAAAAGATGTTTATGAGGAAGAAGTAGATTACTTAGGAGCAAACATAGGTTTTGGTTCTCAAAGTGCATTTGCTAGCGGACTATCAAAGTATTTTGAGCGTCTTATAGAACTTACAGCAGATGCTGGTATCAATCCTAACTTTACACAAGTAGAGTTTGATAAGGAAAAGGAGCGTCTCATAGAAGGTTTAAAATCTAATGAGAAAAGTGTAAGTGCAATTGCAGGTCGTGTACAAAGCGTTCTTGCTTACGGTGCAGATCACCCTTATGGAGAATTTACTACGGAAGAAACGGTAAATAATGTAACTCTTGCAGATGTAAATAAGTTTCACTCAGATTACTTCAGACCTAATAATGGATATTTAATCATTATAGGTGATGTAGATTTTGATAATGTAAAGAAGATTGTAACGAAGAACTTCAAGAGCTGGAAAAAAGGAAACATTCCTGAAACACCATTCTCAGAGCAAGGAAATGCATCTACTACAGAAATCAACTTCATAAACATGGATAACGCTGTACAGTCAGAAATTGCTGTTCAGAACACTGTAGAATTAAAAATGACTGATGCAGATTATTTTCCTGCATTGATTGCAAACAACATCTTAGGTGGTGGTGGAGAAGCTCGTCTTTTTAACAACTTACGTGAAGATAGAGGGTATACTTACGGTTCTTATTCTAGAATAGGATCTAACGAGAAAACGGTAACACGTTTTAGCGCTACAGCAAGTGTACGTAACGTAGTTACAGATAGCTCTGTGGTTGAGATTGTAAAAGAGATTAATCGCATGGGGTCTGAGCCAGTATCTGCCGAAGAGCTTGCAAATGCTAAGGCAAAGTATACAGGTAATTTTGTACTAGCGTTAGAGCGACCACAAACTATCGCAAACTATGCTTACAATATTGAGAGCAAAGGACTTCCAAAGGATTTCTACAAAAATTACCTTTCTAATATTGATAAAGTATCTCAACAAGACGTGCAGAATGCTGCAAGTAAATTGTTTAAAGGAGATAATGCTAGAATTGTAGTTACTGGAAAAGGTAGCGAGGTGATTGATAATCTTAATAAAGTTGTTATTAATGGTAAAGCTGTACCTGTAAAGTATTTTGATGTGTACGGTAAAGCAATTGCAAAGCCAGAATTTAAGAAAGAACTTCCTGCAGATTTAACGGTAAATAAAGTGCTTGAATCTTACATTGCTGCCATAGGTGGTAAAGATAAGATTGCTGCAGTAAACTCTGTGTATATCAAGGCACAAGGTACTGTGCAAGGTATGACGTTAGATTTTGAGCTTAAAAAGACTACCAAAGAGCAATTTGTACAGAACATCATGATGGGAGGTAATTCTCTTTCTAAGCAAGTGCTAGATGGTGAGACCGCTTATATGGTAGCACAAGGGCAGCGTAAAGACCTAGAAGGTGATGATATTGCAAAAGTAAAAGCAGAATCTTCTCCTTTTCCAGAAGTAAACTGGTTAAGTGGTGGAGCTACTCTAGAAGGCATGGAGAAAGTAGATGGTGAAGATGCTTATGTTGTAAAGGTTGATGGAGGTAAAATGGCTTATTACAGTGCAAAAACTGGACTTAAACTTCAAGAAGTTTCTGTACAAGAAGCACAAGGTCAAACTTTCAAGACTACGATCGTTTATAGCAAGTATCAAGATGTAGGAGGAATCATGTTTCCATTTACATTGAGCCAGTCTTTAGGCCCGCAAGCTATAGAGTTTAATGTTACAGAGATCAAAGTAAATGAAGGTGTTTCAGATGCAGATTTTGAGTAATCATTAATCACATAATTTCAAAAAGGTCAGCGGTTGCTGGCCTTTTTTATGCTCTTATTTTTCCTTGCAGATTGCTATAAACGTCTTATTGCTACTTTACTTCTTAGAATATTCAGAAAAGGGTGGAAGTATTTGATTTTACGCTTTCGCGAAAGCGTAAAAATAACATGTCAAAAAAGAGAAATTATAAATTTTACAATGTATTAATTGGCTATTTGCTAATGAGGTTGACTCATAAACGAGTGTAATTACGAGATTCTGAAATTTAACAACCCTATATAGTAAGTGGAAAGTGATATGTACTTTTAATAAAAATAATACTCATGTCTAGAGAACCAAAAATTGAGAGATTTAATACAAACGTAAAGTCAAAATATGAAGTGTACAACGCTATATTTATGACGCTTCCGTTTGATGGTATTTCAAATACAGGAGTACTTCTACCGCTTTTTCATTCCATTTGTAAAGCAGGATATGAAGACAATAAAAATCCTTCAGAAATCATTGAGTATTTCTTTGAGAGATACATGAGAGATGCGTCGGTAAAGGAAAGAGAAGATTTACTGTTTAAATTTATTCAATATATAGAGCGCCAAGTGGTGCTTTTTGATGCGATAGAAGATGCTTCATATCGTATTGTAAACAACATGGATGGCCGAGGGACACTGCGTAACATAAAAGAAGAAGCAGAGGCAACTGGTAAAAAAGAAGAGCTTATAGCTTACTTAAATACCTTTAAGATAAGACCAGTACTTACTGCGCACCCTACGCAATTTTATCCAGGAGTGGTGCTAGGGATTATTAATGACCTTAGTGAAGCTATACGAGAAGACCGTCTAGAAGACATAAAATCATTACTGGCTCAATTAGGGAAAACACCTTTCTTTAAGAAAGAAAAACCTACGCCTTATGACGAGGCAGTAAGTTTAATATGGTACCTAGAAAATGTGTTCTACCATAGTGCAGGTGCTATTTATGATTACTTACACAAGCACTTAATACAAGATGAAGCTTTTAGTAACTCACTAGTTGACTTAGGTTTTTGGCCAGGTGGAGATCGCGATGGTAATCCATTTGTAACTACAGCAATCACACTTAAAGTAGCGCGTAAATTGCGCAGCACCGTACTGAGAAATTATTATCGCGAACTAAGACAACTGCGTCGCCGTATAACTTTTCAAGGTACAGAAGAGCTTCTAGGATCCTTAGAGGCAGCATTATATAAAGCCATATTTGTAGAAGGAAAGCCAGAGATTGATCAAAAACATATTCTTACTACACTTAAAGATGTGCGAGATGTTGTGCGTGATAAACATCAAAGTTTATACCTGTCTCTTATACACATCTCCGAGCCCACGAGACGGACTCCTATCTC
>CAJXSW010000032.1 GCA_913060645.1 uncultured Dokdonia sp.
GATAATTAGTACGCACTATTATTTATTATATAACAATTACAATTTTCAAAAACGATAGAAAATGGCAGATTTAAAAGATTTCGCAGAACAATTAGTTAACCTTACAGTAAAAGAAGTAAACGAGTTAGCTACTATTTTAAAAGATGAATACGGTATCGAGCCTGCTGCTGCTGCAGTAGTAGCTGGACCAGCTGGAGCTGGAGCTGAAGCTGCTGAGGAAAAGTCAGAATTTGACGTGATCCTTAAGGCTGCTGGTGGTTCTAAACTTGCTGTAGTTAAACTTGTAAAAGAATTAACTGGAGCTGGACTTAAAGATGCAAAAGAGCTTGTGGATAATGCACCATCTCCTATTAAGGAAGGTGTTTCTAAAGACGAAGCTGAAGCACTTAAAGCTCAATTAGAAGAAGCTGGTGCAGAGGTTGAGCTTAAGTAAGCTTACCATAATAACTAGATAAAGGTTTAGGTTAATTGTACTTCTTCGGGAGTACGATTATACCTAAACCATTTGTCGTATAAGATGGTTACCTTTTTTGTAACTCGATATTTACTTGATTTTAATCGTACATAATAAATCATATTTAAACTTGCTAAGGGGCAAGTTTAGTTCTAATCAAATTCCGTTCGTTGATGATGCAAGATGCAAAACAAGGAGAAAGAATCAGTTTCTCATCGGTAAAGAATAGACCTGATTATCCAGACTTTTTGGATATTCAAGTAAAGTCTTTCCAAGATTTTTTCCAACTGGAAACAAAGTCTGATGAGAGAGGTGATGAGGGTCTTTATAATACTTTTCTCGAGAACTTCCCAATTACAGATACTCGTAACAACTTTGTACTCGAGTTTTTAGATTATTTCGTTGACCCACCAAGGTACTCTATTCAAGAGTGTATTGAACGTGGTCTTACATATAGTGTGCCTTTAAAAGCACGTCTAAAATTATACTGTACTGACGAAGAGCACGAGGATTTTGAAACTATTGTACAAGATGTATATCTAGGTACAATTCCATACATGACTCCTAGCGGAACATTTGTGATCAATGGCGCAGAGCGTGTTGTTGTTTCTCAACTACACCGTTCACCTGGAGTTTTCTTTGGACAATCGTTCCACGCAAATGGAACAAAATTATATTCTGCCCGAGTAATTCCTTTTAAAGGATCTTGGATAGAATTTGCGACAGATATTAATAGCGTTATGTACGCATATATCGATCGTAAAAAGAAATTACCTGTTACTACACTTTTCCGTGCAATCGGTTTTGAAAGAGATAAAGATATCCTTGAAATCTTTGACCTTGCAGAAGAAGTAAAAGTTTCTAAAACAGGATTAAAAAAATATTTAGGTCGTAAGCTTGCTGCGCGTGTTCTTAACACATGGCATGAAGACTTCGTAGATGAAGATACTGGTGAAGTAGTTTCTATCGAGCGTAACGAGATTGTACTTGACCGTGATACCGTATTAGAAAAAGAGCATGTAGAAGAAATTCTTGAAGCTGGAGCTAAGACTGTATTACTTCACAAAGAAGATAATCAGCAAGCAGATTATGCGATTATCCATAATACACTACAAAAGGATCCAACAAACTCAGAAAAAGAGGCTGTTGAACATATCTATAGACAACTACGTAATGCTGAGCCGCCAGATGAGGAAACAGCACGTGGTATTATTGATAAATTATTCTTCTCAGACCAACGCTATAACTTAGGTGAAGTAGGTCGTTACAGAATGAATAAAAAACTAGGTCTTGATATTGAGATGGATAAGCAAGTGCTTACTAAGCTTGATATTATTACCATTATTAAGTATTTAATTGAGTTGATCAATGCAAAAGCAGAGATTGATGATATTGATCACTTATCAAACCGTCGTGTACGTACAGTTGGGGAGCAATTATCTGCACAATTTGGTGTAGGTCTTGCACGTATGGCTCGTACTATTCGTGAGCGTATGAACGTTCGTGATAACGAAGTTTTTACCCCTATTGACTTGATTAATGCAAAGACATTGTCTTCTGTTATTAATTCTTTCTTTGGAACAAACCAGTTATCACAATTTATGGATCAAACCAATCCTCTTGCAGAGATAACGCACAAGCGTCGTCTTTCTGCTCTTGGACCTGGAGGTCTATCTCGTGAGCGTGCTGGGTTTGAGGTGCGTGATGTTCACTATACTCACTACGGAAGACTATGTCCAATTGAAACACCAGAGGGACCAAACATTGGTCTTATCTCATCTCTTGCAGTATATGCAAAGGTGAATAACATGGGATTCATTGAGACTCCATATAGAAAAGTAGAAAACGGTAAAATCGATCTAAAATCTGAACCACTTTATTTAAGTGCAGAGGAGGAAGAAGGGATGTTAATTGCACAAGCAAACAACCCGATGGATGATAGTGGGGCAATTACTGAAGAAAAAGTAATTGCACGTATGGAAGGAGATTTTCCTGTTGTAGATCCTGATACCGTACACTATGCAGATGTCTCTCCTAACCAGATTGCATCTATATCTGCATCTCTTATTCCATTCTTGGAGCATGATGATGCAAACCGTGCACTGATGGGATCAAACATGATGCGCCAGGCAGTACCACTTATTATGGCAGATGCGCCTATCGTGGGAACAGGTCTGGAACGTCAAGTAGCTACAGATTCTAGAGTACTTATTAACGCAGAAGGTGCGGGTACTGTTGAGTATGTAGATGCAAACATGATTACTATCAAGTATGATCGTACTGAAGATGAGCGTTTAGTTAGCTTTGACGAAGATTCTAAATCATATAACCTTATTAAGTTCCGTAAAACGAACCAAGGAACAAATATCAACTTGAAGCCTATTGTAAAAGTAGGTGATAGAGTAGAAAAGGGTCAAGTATTATGTCAAGGGTATGCTACCGAGAAAGGGGAGCTTGCACTAGGACGTAACATGAAGGTTGCCTTCATGCCTTGGAAAGGATATAACTTTGAGGATGCGATCGTAATATCTGAAAAGGTAGTACGTGATGATATCTTTACTTCTATTCACATTGATGAGTATTCTCTTGATGTGCGTGATACTAAGTTAGGAAACGAAGAGCTTACTAATGATATCCCTAACGTTTCTGAGGAAGCTACTAAGGATCTTGATGAGCACGGAATGATCCGTATAGGAGCAGAGGTAAAACCTGGAGATATATTAATAGGTAAGATTACTCCAAAAGGAGAATCTGATCCTACTCCAGAAGAAAAACTTTTACGTGCAATCTTTGGAGACAAAGCTGGTGATGTAAAAGATGCTTCTCTTAAAGCTTCACCTTCTTTACATGGTGTGGTTATCAATAAGAAGTTGTTTGCAAGAGCAATAAAAGATAAGCGCAAGCGTGCAAAGGATAAAGAAGATATCGCTGTTCTTGAAAATGAGTATGACGATAAGTTTGATGATTTACAAGCTGTAGTAATTGAAAAATTATTTAAGCTAGTAAACGGTAAAACTGCTCAAGGTGTTATGAACGATCTAGGTGAGGAAGTTCTTCCTAAAGGAAAGAAATTCACACTTAAGATGCTTAACTCTGTAGAAGATTACACGCACCTTACACAAGGTACTTGGACTACAGATGACAAGACTAATACGCTTATAGCAGATTTATTACACAACTATAAGATTAAAGAAAACGATCTACAAGGAAACTTACGTCGTGAGAAATTTACAATTTCTGTAGGAGATGAATTACCAGCTGGTATCATCAAACTTGCAAAAGTGTACATTGCTAAAAAACGTAAGCTTAAAGTAGGTGATAAAATGGCAGGACGTCACGGTAACAAAGGTATTGTTGCTCGTATCGTTCGTCAAGAAGATATGCCATTCCTTGAGGATGGAACTCCAGTAGATATCGTTCTTAACCCACTTGGTGTACCATCTCGTATGAACATCGGGCAGATTTATGAAACGGTACTAGGATGGGCTGGTCAAAAATTAGGAAGAACGTATGCGACGCCTATTTTTGATGGAGCTACACTAGATCAGATTAATGCACTTACTGATGAGGCAGGTATTCCACGTTTTGGACATACTTACTTATATGACGGAGGTACGGGAGATCGTTTTGATCAACCAGCAACAGTAGGAGTTATCTACATGCTTAAACTAGGACACATGGTAGATGATAAGATGCACGCGCGTTCTATCGGACCATACTCTCTTATTACGCAACAACCTCTTGGAGGTAAGGCGCAGTTTGGAGGTCAGCGTTTTGGTGAGATGGAGGTTTGGGCTCTTGAGGCATATGGAGCTTCGGCAACATTGCGTGAGATCTTAACTGTAAAATCTGATGACGTGATTGGTCGTGCTAAGACGTATGAAAGTATTGTAAAAGGAGAGCCTATGCCAGAGCCGGGACTTCCTGAATCTTTCAACGTATTGATGCATGAGCTTAAAGGACTGGGACTAGACATTCGTCTAGAGAATAAGTAAATGGTTTTTGGAAAGCGGAGTCTTTTGAGGTTCCGCTTTCGCGAAAGCGTAACAATAACCATTCACAACAATAATTAATTCGACATATACAGAATTATGGCAAGAAATAATGATAATGTACAACAGCCGAAGTTTAATGCTATCTCGATCGGTCTTGCGTCTCCAGAATCTATTCTAGGGGCATCAAGAGGAGAAGTTTTAAAGCCGGAAACAATAAACTACCGTACGCACAAGCCAGAGCGTGACGGGTTGTTCTGTGAGCGTATTTTTGGTCCTGTAAAGGACTATGAGTGTGCTTGTGGTAAATATAAAAGAATACGCTACAAAGGGATCGTATGTGATCGTTGTGGTGTTGAAGTAACAGAAAAGAAAGTACGTCGTGATCGCGTGGGGCACATTAATCTTGTGGTTCCTGTTGCACACATTTGGTACTTTAGATCGTTACCTAACAAAATAGGTTACTTACTTGGTCTTCCATCTAAGAAATTAGATATGATCATTTACTACGAGCGTTATGTGGTTATACAACCAGGTATTGCAAAGAGTGAAGAAGGTGAGGAGCTTAACAAGATGGATTTCTTAACAGAAGAGGAGTATTTAAATATACTTGATAGTCTTCCTCAAGAAAACCTATATCTTGATGACGAGGATCCAAACAAATTTATCGCCAAAATGGGTGCTGAGTGTTTGATCGACCTTCTTAAAAGAATTGATCTTGATGAGCTTTCTTATGAGTTACGTCACAAGGCAAATAATGAGACGTCTAAACAACGTAAAACGGAGGCGCTTAAACGTCTTCAAGTTGTAGAGGCACTTCGTGATTCAAACAAGAATCGTGAGAATCAACCTGAGTGGATGATTATGAAGGTTGTACCTGTAATTCCACCAGAATTACGTCCACTAGTACCACTAGATGGAGGTCGCTTTGCAACATCAGATTTAAATGATCTTTACCGTCGTGTAATCATACGTAACAACCGTCTTAAGAGATTGATGGAAATCAAGGCTCCTGAGGTAATTTTACGTAATGAGAAGCGTATGCTACAGGAATCTGTAGATTCACTTTTTGATAACACGCGTAAGTCATCTGCAGTAAAAACAGATTCTAACAGACCACTAAAGTCTCTTTCTGATTCTTTAAAAGGTAAGCAAGGGCGTTTCCGTCAAAACTTACTTGGTAAGCGTGTGGATTATTCAGCACGTTCTGTAATTGTTGTTGGACCTGAGCTTAAATTGTTTGAATGTGGTATTCCTAAAGGAATGGCTGCAGAGCTTTATAAGCCATTTGTAATCCGTAAGCTTATTGAGCGTGGGATTGTAAAGACAGTAAAATCTGCAAAGAAAATTATTGACAAAAAAGAGCCAGTAGTTTGGGATATTTTAGAGAATGTTCTTAAAGGACATCCTATCCTCCTTAACCGTGCTCCTACGCTTCACCGTCTAGGTATACAGGCCTTCCAGCCTAAACTTATTGAAGGTAAAGCAATACAGTTACACCCATTAGTATGTACAGCATTTAACGCCGATTTTGACGGTGACCAGATGGCAGTACACTTACCATTGGGACCTGAAGCGATACTTGAGGCGCAGCTATTAATGCTTGCTTCTCATAATATCTTAAACCCTGCAAACGGTGCTCCAGTAGCAGTACCTTCTCAGGATATGGTATTAGGTCTTTACTATATGACAAAGGCCAGAAAATCGACTCCAGAATTTCACGTAAAAGGAGAAGGAATCACTTTCTACTCTGCAGAAGAGGTAAACATTGCCTACAATGAAAAGCGTGTAGACATTAATGCTATCATTAAAATACGTGCTAAGGATTTTAATGAAAATAAAGAGCTTGTTTATAAAGTAATGGAGACGACTGTAGGTCGTGTACTATTTAACGAAGCTGTGCCAGAAGCTGCTGGATATATTAACGAAGTATTGACTAAGAAATCTCTTCGTGATATTATCGGTGGTATTCTTAAAGTGACTAGTGTACCTGTAACAGCAGATTTCCTTGACCGTATCAAAACGATGGGTTATGGATTTGCATTCCGCGGTGGACTATCATTCTCTCTTGGAGATATTATTATCCCGAAGGAGAAGCAGGAAATGATTGATGATGCAAACGAGCAAGTGGAAGGTATTACTGGATCTTATAACATGGGTCTTATTACTAACACAGAGCGTTATAACCAAGTTATTGATGTATGGACATCAACAAACGCGACTCTTACGGAGCTTTCTATGAAGCGTATCCGTGAGGATCAACAAGGGTTTAACTCGGTGTATATGATGCTTGACTCTGGGGCACGTGGATCTAAGGAGCAGATTCGTCAGCTTACCGGTATGCGTGGTCTTATGGCAAAACCTAAAAAATCTAACGATGGAGGTGGTGCTATTATTGAAAACCCTATTCTTTCTAACTTTAAGGAAGGTCTTTCAATTCTTGAGTACTTTATCTCTACGCACGGTGCACGTAAAGGTCTTGCAGATACCGCCCTTAAAACGGCAGATGCAGGTTACTTAACACGTCGTCTAGTAGATGTGTCACAAGATGTTATTATTAATAGCACAGATTGTGGTACGTTAAGAGGTGTAGAAGTAGGAGCTCTTAAGAAAAACGAAGAAATCATTGAGAAACTAAGCGCACGTATCGTGGGACGTACATCATTAAATGATGTAATTAATCCACTTACAAACGAGGTAATCGTTGAGGCTGGTGTTGAGATTGATGATGACATAGCAGATCTTATAGGTGCTGCACCAATAGAAACTGTAGAGGTTCGTTCTGCGCTTACTTGTGAGGCTAAGAAAGGAATTTGTGTGAAATGTTACGGTCGTAACCTAGCAACCAATAAAACGGTGCAAATGGGTGAAGCTGTAGGAGTAGTAGCAGCACAATCTATTGGAGAACCAGGTACACAGCTTACACTTCGTACGTTCCACGTAGGAGGGGTAGCAGGAGGTGTGTCTGAGGATTCTAGTGTAACAGCTAAATTCCCTGGACTACTTGAGATCGAAGATCTTAAAACTGTAACTGGACAAGATAACGAAGGAAACGATGTTCAAATCGTAATCTCTCGTACATCTGAAGCAAAAGTATCTGATCCTAAAACGGGTATCACATTAAGTACAAATACAATTCCTTACGGTTCACAAATATTTGCCAGCTCTGGTGATAAAGTGAAAGCTGGAGATGTAATCTGTAAGTGGGATCCATTTAACGGTGTAGTTATTTCAGAATTTGCTGGAAAAATTAAGTTTGAGTCTATTGAGCAAGGTATTACATACCGCGTAGAAACAGATGAGCAAACAGGTTTCCAAGAAAAAGTAATATCTGAATCTAGAGATAAGAAGAAGATACCAACATTAATTATTGAGGATAGCAAAGGAAACGCGCTACGTTCTTACAACTTACCAGTAGGAGCTCACCTTATGATTGATGATGGGGATAAAATTAAAGAAGGTAAGATTCTTGTAAAAATACCTCGTAGGTCTGCAAAGGCTGGCGATATTACAGGGGGTCTTCCACGTGTAACTGAATTGTTTGAAGCACGTAACCCATCTAACCCAGCAGTAGTATCTGAGATAGACGGTGTGGTTTCATTCGGTAAAATCAAACGTGGTAACCGTGAGATAATCGTAGAGTCTAAGCTTGGAGAAATCAAGAAGTACTTAGTGAAGTTATCTAATCAGATTCTAGTTCAAGAAAATGATTATGTACGCGCAGGTATGCCACTTTCTGATGGATCTGTAACACCTAATGATATTCTTAATATCAAAGGGCCGTCTGCAGTACAGCAGTACCTAGTAAACGAAGTACAAGAAGTATATCGTCTACAAGGGGTGAAGATTAACGATAAGCACTTTGAAGTTGTTGTGCGCCAGATGATGCGTAAAGTACGTATACAAGATCCAGGAGATACTATCTTCCTAGAGAATCAATTGGTACACAAAGCAGACTTCATTGAAGAAAATGATGCAATGTACGGTATGAAAGTCGTAGAAGATGCAGGAGAATCTGAGAGCCTTAAACCAGGTCAACTCGTTTCACCTCGTGAGCTTCGCGATGAGAACTCTTTACTTAGAAGAGAAGATAAGAATCAAGTTACAGCTCGTGATGTGAGTCCAGCTACTGCTTCTCCTATCCTTCAAGGTATTACAAGAGCATCGTTACAGACTAAGTCATTTATCTCTGCAGCATCATTCCAAGAGACAACAAAAGTATTGAACGAAGCTGCTGTAAGCGGTAAGATTGATTACTTAGAAGGTCTTAAAGAGAATGTTATTGTAGGTCATAAGATTCCAGCAGGAACGGGAATGCGTCGTTACGATAATATACTCGTAGGAAGCAAAGAAGATCTTGAGAATATGATGACTGAAAAGCAAGAAGTGAATTACAACTAGTATGTAGTTTGAGTTTTTTAATTTTTTAAGAAACAAAAGCTTTAATAATTTTTAAAACCCGTTCAGCAATGCTGAACGGGTTTTTTATTTTAATATAACTGATCACATTGCTTAGATGGAGTTCAATATTTTGTGTTGAGATAAATGCTCATTAGACTATTTACGCTTTCGCGAAAGCGTACTAATACTTACACTTTATAGATGTATTTGAAGCAGCACCATGTCTTAGTGTATCGCAACATATGATAACCATTAACCATTCATTATGTAAAGCTACTAGGTAGATATGAAAAGCGTCTTGCGAAATCACTTATCAAAATATAAGAAGATTTACAGGAGCTTGTAAGTATAATAAGAATATGAACAATATATGAATGATGATCAATTCAACTGCTACTAGACGTACCTAGTGCTTGCAATAACTAGTTTTAGTTTTAAGTCTTTAATTTACGTAATGGGACTAGAACGTGCTGTATTGAACAAATATTAAACGCTTTTAGGTAAAAGTGTGAGGATTTCTTTTGATTTCCTTTTAACATAAACAAAATGTTAATATTTAATCGTAAATTTCTTAAACAAAACTTAATTTGAGATATTAAGCATATCTTCGAATTCTTTTTTTAGTAGATTTTTTTAGTTTTAACCCCTACCTTTTTGAAGAACACACAAAATAAGAAGCATATAATTGTTGCTGTAGGAGCCAGTGCTGGTGGCCTAGAGGCTCTTAATGCCTTTTTTAATAATGTAGTAGAAAATTATGATTACAGTTATATAATCATACAACATTTATCGCCAGACCACAAAAGCCTCATGGCAGAGTTGTTGTCAAAAAAAACAAACGTTCCTATTGTCGCTGTTACAAATGACTCTGAAATCAAAAGAAGTCATATATATGTTATACCTCCTTCAATGAATCTTATCATTGAAAATGGACATCTTATTTTATTGAATAAACCAGTAGCCAAAACTCTCAATTTACCAATAGATTTATTTATGAGTTCGCTTGCCGAAGCCTATGGAAAAGAAGCGGTAGGTGTCATATTAAGCGGCACAGGTAGTGATGGTACCAAGGGTGTTAAGGCCATTAAAGAGCACGGTGGAATTGTGATAGTACAGCAACCAGATGAGGCCAGCTTTGACGGGATGCCTACAAGCGCAATAAATAGTGGAGATGTAGACTTTATTGTCCCAGCTGGAGAAATGATTGACGAAATACACCGCTACTTTAATAATGAAGATGCGTTCAACTATAATGATGATATTTCTATAGAAGATAACGAACGTTTACGTTCCATATTAAATATACTACATACAAATACTAATATAAATTTCAATTATTACAAGCGTCCTACGATACTGAGACGTACAGAACGACGTATGCAAAACCTCAAAATAGGAAGTTTTGACAAGTACATATCATACCTCAAAATTCACCCCGAAGAAGTTTCTGTGTTGTACAAGGAATTTTTAATAGGTGTAACAAAATTTTTTAGAGATACAAATGCTTGGAATTTACTAGAGGCGGAGACTATACCTGGTATTGTGAAAAATAAAAGAGATGGAGATACCCTAAAAGTTTGGGATGTAGCCTGCTCTACAGGCGAGGAGGCATACTCACTGGCTATGCTTTTTCAAGAAGAAATAGATCGTCAAGAAAAGGATATAAAACTAAAAATTTTTGCTACAGACATATCTGAAGAGCATATAGCACTCGCATCTCAAGGGATTTACAGTAACACTATCGTTCAAAGTATACCTCCAAGCAAAATTCAAAAATATTTTATAAAGGATGGAGAAGAATATATTATTGATAAAGATCTTAGAAAGAAAATTATTTTTTCTAATCATGATATCTTAAAAGATCCTCCATTCAAAAATATGGACATGGTCTCTTGTCGTAATCTTTTAATTTACCTAAAACCAGAGGTCCAAACAGCGGTATTGCATACTTTACATTATGCGTTAAAGCTTAATGGAATTTTGTTCCTCGGTTCAAGTGAATCTATTACTGCCTTGCGTAATTCCTTTGAGACAATTAATGCAAAGCTTAAGATTTTTAAGAACATTCATCTATCAGAGAGATTACATAGCGAGTTACTCACATCTAATGCGGATAAAAGTAATTTTGTGATTTCGAAAAAGCAGAAAAAAAATGAGGTTCAAAAGAAAGAAACATTTACGAGCGATGTTAAAATGAGTATAAGTAATGCGCTTATTTCTCAATTTGATACAGCAAGCGTTTATGTTGATGCAGATTTCAAAGTACTAGATGCTTTAGGTTCATTTTCTAAATATGCGCAATTACCCAAGAGTGGTTTTTCTTTAGACTTACTGAAGATGCTTCCTGATAATTTGAAAACAGCAGTAAACTCGGCTGCGAGAAAAGCAAAGCGTTCTAAAAAAGACTTTATTTACAACAACGTGATTACCCCAAAGGCAGGTGCAGATACCGTTGTTAATGTATTGGTAAAGCCTGTTTTTCAAAATAACACGAGTGACTGTAACTATGTAGTCACCTTTATTGAAAAGGAATTGAATCCAGATGCAGCTGTAGCTCGTGGTACAATGAATCTTGCAGTAACTCCAGACGAGCGTATTAAAGACCTTATAGACGAGATAGAAGAAACAAGAGGAGAGCTTAAAAAAGCGCTTGAAGATGCAGAGACTAGTAATGAAGAATTACAAACGCTCAATGAAGAGTTACTTGCCTCAAATGAAGAATTGCAGAGCACAAACGAGGAGTTGCAGAGTGTAAATGAAGAATTGCATACTGTAAATGTGGAGCATATTGAAAAAATGGATGATCTCGCATTGCTTAATGCAGATATGGACAATATTCTTAATAGTACTCAGATAGCCACGATCTTTCTAGATAGGCAACTTACGATTAGAAAATTTACACCCTCTATACAAGAACATTTTAAGCTAATGAAGCAAGATGTAGGGAGACCTATAGATCACTTCTTAATCCAGTTAGGAACAGGAAAAAAATCATCACTTAAAAGTAAGATAGAGACAGTGATGAGTACAGGTGAGGTAAATGAAACGCAAATAAATAATAAAAACGGAAAATCTTACATAAGACGCATATCCCCCTTTTTTACAGGGACTAATAAAATAGAAGGATCTGTAATCACTTTTGTAGACATTACCAAAACGGTTGATTCACAAAAGAAATTAAAAGAAAGCCAGCAGAAGTTTAAAGATTTTTATGAAAATGATCCTGTGATGCACGTTAGTGTAGATCCTTCTACAGGGCGTGTTGTAGAATGCAATAAAATTTTCATCGAGACGCTTGGCTTAAATTCTCGTAGCGAAGTTGTAGGTAGGCGTATATTTGATTTCTACACAGATGATTCTAAGGCTAAAGGCCTAGGTCTCTTGGATGAGATTCAAAGAACTGGAGTGATAGAAGGTGAGCAAATGACCCTTATAGATACAGAAGGTAAGGAGATTCCTATTATTCTTAATTCTGAGCTGGTGATTCCAGAAGAAGGTAACTCGTACTCGCGTTCTACCTTAGTAAACATCTCAGACTTGCAGCATGCACAGCAGTTAATGTATGATAAGAATGAAGAGCTACAACGCATTAATACAGATCTAGAACAGTTTGTCTCTATTTGTTCTCATGATTTACAAGAACCATTAGGTACTATAAAATTTAGTAGCGATGTCATTCTTAAAAAGTTTGGAAATAATTTAGAACCTAAAGTGACGGAATATCTAGGATATATTTACGGAGCTGCTGGCCGCATGGCTGAACAGATTAAAGGACTTCTAGAACATAGCCGTATAGGGCAAGAACTAGAGCGCACTGAAGTTAATGTGCAAGAACTACTAGAGATTGTAAAATACGATCTCGGTAAGAGACTGAGAGAGTGCGGAGGTAAAATACATCTTAGTAAAATGCCTAATATTCAAGCATATAATACGGAGTTGAGATTGTTATTCCAGAACTTAATAGGTAACTCACTTAAATATTCAAAGCCAGATGTGAGTCCTGTAGTACGTATTTCATCCTTTGAAGATGATGGATATTGGACTTTTGTGATTAATGACAACGGAATAGGAATAGCCGAAGAAGATCTTGACCAGGTTTTTAAAATTTTTGGTCGTGCATCCACCCAGCATAAATATGAAGGTACTGGTGTCGGTCTTGCACACTGTGAGAAAATTGTAAAACTTCACGATGGCTCAATATGGGTGGACTCTCAGTTAAATGTAGGTAGTACATTTTATTTCAAAATTAAAAAATAAGTAAACTATGGGGAGTCCATCTGCTTTATATCCAAAAAAGATTGACCTAACTAATTGTGATAAAGAACCTATACATCTCATAGGTCGTATACAATCTCATGCGATGCTATTTGTGATAGATAGCTCATCTTTTGAGATATCACACATATCTGAAAATGTGATTTCTACGCTTTCGCGAAAGCGTGAAGAGTTTTATTCTAAGCGTCTTGAAGATGTGTTGGGACAAAATGGTAAACTTATAGAAACATATATAAAAAGTAAAAATAAGACCTCTCTAGAAGTAACTATTGATGATAAACGTTATGTAGTAGTCGCTCACCACAACAATCAATTAGTATATATAGAATTAGAGCCTATAAAACAACAAGAAAGTGCTCAATACATGCAACGCCAGTTATCTGAAATTATATCAGATTTAAGTGAGGCTGTTTCTGTCTCTGCAATGTGCGATAAAACAGCAAAACTCATTAAGGGTTTTACTGAATATGATCGTGTAATGATATACAAATTTGACGAAAACTGGAATGGTAAGATTATATCTGAGGCTCGTGAGGAGCACCTTGATAGCTGGATAGGCATGCATTACCCAGCGACAGATATACCACAGCAAGCACGTAAACTGTTTTTAAAACAAGGCGTGCGTATCATTGCAGATGTTGCATCACAGACGGTTCCCGTTTTTGCAAAGCCTAGTGCAGAAGATGAGCCAGTAGATTTAGGTCTTTGTGAGTCTCGAGCATCGTCTCCTATACATATAGAGTATTTGGAGAATATGAAAGTAGGAGCAACACTCACGGCAGCAATCGTGAGTGATGGAGAATTATGGGGTTTAATAGCGTGTCATCATTATAGTCCTAAGTTTGTAAACTATTATCAAAGACAAACGGTTAAGTTTTTAACTCAGGTATTTTCTACGCAGCTCACATTAAGGGCGTCAAATGAAGTGCTCAGCCGTATTAACGCAACCTCTGCTATACGAGCTAGCCTTGTAGAGCAAATGAGTGATGGATGGGACGTGGCAAATGGTCTGACACAGAAGTCTACATCAATGCTCACTATTACAGAAGCTACGGGTGGAGCAGTGTTTTTAGAAAATAATGTGTCCACTGTAGGAGAGACTCCCAGTAATGAAGAAATTACAGCCTTAATAGACTGGATACATGACACCCAGATAGGCGATATATATACCACTCAAAATATTGCAGAAGAGTATGATAAGGGGGCGGCTTTCGCCAAAATAGGCTCGGGATTACTTTGTGTCTTTATAGCAAAGGGAGAAAAGGACTGCCTGCTGTGGTTTAAACCAGAACTCAAACAACTTATATCTTGGGGAGGAAATCCAGAAAAGGCAGTAGAAGAAAAGGGGAAAAGGCTAAGCCCAAGGAAATCTTTTGAAAAATGGAATGAGGAGCAGGTCAATACCTCCCTACCTTGGAAAGATTATGAAATAGCTTCTGCACAAGCACTCAAAACAAGTATTTCAAATATTATTATAAGTAGGTATCAGGAGGTAAAACTTCTTAACGATAAACTTAAAGAAGCTTATAAAGAGTTAGAATCTTTTAGCTACAGTGTTTCTCATGATTTGAGGTCTCCTTTGCGTGGTATTGATGGTTTTGCACAAATAATTAAAGAAGATTACTTTGAAACGCTG
Source organism: uncultured Dokdonia sp. (assembly GCA_913060645.1). Lineage (GTDB taxonomy): Bacteria > Bacteroidota > Bacteroidia > Flavobacteriales > Flavobacteriaceae > Dokdonia. Next base: position 14,759 of record CAJXSW010000032.1, read on the forward strand.
GATGAATACGGTCAAAAAGCCATTCAGACAATCATCGACTCTACAAGCAAAATGAATACGCTTATAGATGATATCCTTGCATTTTCTGGAATAGGTAAAAACCAGATAGCTATGGGAGTCTTTTCTATGAAAGACTTAGTAGAAGAGGTAGTTGCGTTTTTGCAAGTAGATATGAAGTACAAAGACGCACAGTTTGTTATCAATCCAGAATTACCTGATGCCTTTGGAGATCGAGGTATGATTTTTCAATTGCTCAATAATCTTATAGGAAATGCTCTTAAGTATTCTCACACTATAGAAAAACCTATTATAGAAGTAGGTTGTGATAACAGTGTCTCTCCTGCAGTTTATTATGTGAAAGATAATGGGATAGGTTTTGATAGTAAGTATAATGAGAAAATTTTTGGAGTGTTTAATAGACTTGTAAAGGACGAGTTTGAAGGTTCGGGTATAGGTCTTGCTATCTCTCAACGAGTATTAGAAAAGCATCAAGGTCGCATCTGGGCAGAAGGTAAGATAGATGAAGGAGCCACATTTTATTTTCAACTACCCACTAGATAATGAAGGGACTTATAGTATCTGTAGAAGATAATGCAACAGACAGTGCATTAATGAGTCGTATTTTTGATAAAGAAATGCCCCTTGTTGAAGTTCGCTTTATAGATGATTCCTTAGAAGCTCTATCATGGTTTAAGGCATATGATGATGTGAGTCGCATACCAGATCTTATATTGTTAGATATAAAAATGCCTAGATTAAATGGCTTAGACCTATTAAAGGAAATAAGAAAAATAGAGCTATTTAAATATGCACCTATTGTTATGATGAGTTCATCAGATCAAATAAGTGATAAGGATAAGGCTTATCTCAATGGAGCAAATAGCTACCTAGAAAAGCCTAAAAATTATGCCGAGCTAAAGGAGCGAATTCCTATTGTCGCCAAATATTGGTTAACATTAAATAAATAACTATGTCAACAGAAGTACATATACTACTTGTAGAAGATACAGACTCAGATGCTGCCCTTATTACAAGGCAAATTCACAAGTTAGATAAAGCATATAAAGTGCAAGTTGTTGATAATCTAGCAGATTTAGAGGTTGCCATAAAGACTTTTAATCCGCAAATGATAATTTCAGATTATAATTTGCCTACGTGTTCTGGGATGGAAGTGCTAGAAGTTGCTAGAAGTAAATCTCCTACTGCCACCTTCTTGTTTGTTACGGGAACTCTTCAAGATGAAGAACTAGCAGCAGAGACTATTTTAAATGGTGCAGATGGCTTTATTTTAAAAAGACACATGGGTGTACTTGCTTCTAAGCTGGCTCCACATATAGATAAAATCAAAAACAGACCTGTCATTGTGCAAAACACTAGAAATCGTATTAAGCAGAGCACAGATCTTGTAAATGATATAAAGGAGTATATGGAGGATATTAATAGAGAAAATATCTCTCATCAAGATCGAATAGCTAAAATAAGAGAGCATCTAGAAAAAATAAAAAACTCATTATAATATTACGAGAATATAATTCTAGGAAGCAAAGGGGTTCTCGTGAGTATAACTAATGAAAATAAAAATGTAAAGTATTATTAGTCTTTCAACTTAGTTTTTTTTAAGAAACAAATTTCAAAAAAAAGTTCTAAAACCTATTCAGCTTATCTGAATGGGTTTTTTAATACTTAAAAGTCAATTTTTTATAGAAATATTATGTTTTAATTAACGAATATCTAACACTGTAATGCGGATTTCCGCTTTCGCGAAAGCAAGGCAATTCTTATCTTTCCAGACTACCTTATAAAGGTAGAATTAAGACTAAATCAATCAATTAGAGAGTACTACTCTCATTACAATACACGCCCACATGGCTGAAGATAAAAAGACTCAAAACAACCAAAAACAAATAAATATTGAACTAGATGAGGCTGTCGCTCAAGGCACGTACTCAAACCTGGCGATAATAAATCATTCTGTTTCAGAATTTGTAGTGGACTTCGTAAATATTATGCCTGGTACTCCTAAAAGTAAGGTGAAGAGCCGCATCATATTAACTCCACAACATGCTAAAAGGCTTGCTAAGGCACTTGCAGAAAATGTAAAACGTTTTGAAAATGCACATGGTGTTATAAAGGATTATGAGAGACAACCTGTTCCATTAAATTTTGGACCTACAGGTCAGGCTTAATTTTATTTAATTGGTATAGTTTATGATGAACTAGTTAATTCTCTATTAATTAGGTTATAAGCGTGGTTAAATTTAACATATGAATAGTTTACTTATAAAAACATCCCTATGATTTTAGAAGCACTTAAGAATGGAACAACATCAATTCATGACGAAATAGAAAAGAATAACTTAACTAATCTTATCATGGATGGTTCAATTGATCAAGATCAATATGAAACATTATTACGTCATAATTTTAAAGTATATAAAGCTGTCGAAGATTTTATAAATGGTCGCTACGAAATGTTGCCACTAGGATTAAAGTCATTTGCAGGTTATGAAAAGACAAATGCGTTAGCTAAAGATATTACGGCTTTTTCAAGTATGCCGCTGCCTGAGCCTATGAGCATATCGGGAGCTAGAGATCAAGCAACCTCAGTGGGTAAGCTTTACGTTATTGAAGGATCTATGATAGGAGGAATAATGATGAGTAAGAAGCTTCAATCTTGCAGTAACCTCTCTCATATAGAGACTCATCATTTCTTTAATGGAGACGTAAATGAAGGCTTATTGAGGTGGAATGAATTTAAAGAGGCTGTAGATTCATTAGACTTCAGCTATGAAGAAATCAAAACTGCTGTAAAAAGTGCAAAAGCTACTTTTAAACTGTTTAAGAAAGCCTACAAGAAAGAGCTTATCTAGCATTCACATATAATTATGCTTTCTGGTTAAAGCTGGGTTAAATGCAGTATGCTTTATTTTTTATAGGAATATATTTCAGACCTTCATGATTCACAAACAGAAATATGAAATCATATAAACTTAAAATAGAGCAGGTAGACGACTTTGTACCAGAAATTGCAGATGCTTTTGGGGTCAATTACACAAACAACTTTGGTGAGTTTGCGATGCAAATTCCTACTCATTTAGGTAAAGGTTTTATAAAGGGTATTAATTTTCCCAACGGTATCGGTCTTCACATCATTAATGGTGATATGATAGACGATACCGAACTTTATTTTGAGAATAATGGGATGAATTCCCTGCGTTTCATTTATTGCATGAAAGGGGAGGTAGGTCACAAATTTTCTAGAGATTCTGAAGAAATGGCCATTAGAAGAGCAGAGCATCTTATTGCAGCGCCTAGATATAATGAAGATCAAGTCTATATTATAAAAAAAGAAAAGCCGGCAATTGTTTGCTATTTGGAAATCAACAAGGCGAAATTTCAAGAGCAGCTTTCTTACGACTTATCAAAGGTAGATGAAGTGTATTATCCACTATTTGCAGATGTTAATGCGCTCACCCAAGTTTGCTATAAAGGATATTACAGTTTGCAAATTTCAGATATCATAGATGATATCTTGACTAACGATGATCAAGGCCTGGTAAGAACAAATTATCTTGGAGCAAAGGCATTAGAGTGTACCTCATTAATGCTCAAATTATTTAAAGAAGATTCCCTTGAAGGCAAAAAGCATCCTACACTTAGATTGGCAGATTTAGACAATATTGCAGCTGCTGTTCAGTACATAGAAAATCATATATCTGAGCTTGTAACCATTCCAGAAATCGCCGAAGTGGTTGGCATCGAGACCTACAGATTGCAAGATGGATTTAAGCGCAATTATGGTATGACCGTAAATGATTATATCAAGGAGTTTAGACTTAAGAGAGCTTTGACTATGCTCACCTCAGAAGATAAAAATGTATCTGAAGTAGTATACGCACTCGGATTATCCAGTAGAAGTTACTTTTCAAAAATTTTCAAGGAGAAATATGGGATTAGCCCTTCTTCTCTGCGCAGAAATCCAGAAATCTAGAATAGTTTTTCTAGTGATGAAGTTGTCCAAGCTTCAGGCTTTGCACTAAACTTAGTTTTCGTATCTGCCCAGACGCCTTTAAAAAGTTCTGAGTTACGATAATTTTGTAGTGCTTCTTCAGAGACCCAATGGCTGTGAGTAAAGAAAATACATGGGTCATCTTCCCCACGTAATAGCTCTAGATATAAACATCCATTTGACGCTCTAATTTTTTCTTTTACCTTCTCAAAATTAGCTAGAAAAGCTGGAATCTCGCTTTCGCGAAAGCGTAATTTTACAAGTCTTACGATCATTTATCTATAAAGTTAATCATTACAGTATCTCTATAATTGAGGCCAAAGAGACTTGCCGCACTTCCTACAGTACTTGGATTACTCTTATAGATAGCAAGCTCTACATATCCACCAGAATTAAAGACAGCTAGCTTTTTACCTTCTTCCTCACGTTTAGATTTATCAATAGTAAAGTTAATGGCGTCACTGTATTGATTGTGAATTTTTGAAATATCTGCTCCTCTTGCTTGAAGTCTGTAATCTCTACCTTTCCCTACCTCATCAAATAGCTTTTTTGTGATATTGCTTATCACATTTCCATAGTTGTCTATGTAAATGACATTTCCAGAAATTTGGTTTCGTGAGGTGTTTATTACTGGTGAGATTCCCGTAAGTTGTCTTATGGTCTCTATGTTTTTACCGATAACTCCTAAGGTTCCACCACGTGCAATATGACAAGCGGTTTTTACAAAGACGTCAAGAACAGTAAAGTTAGTTTGTGTGCGGTCGTGAATGTTTATTTCTACTTTTTCCTCAGGTACAATATCCTTAGTGAGAAGAGAAATAATACCATTATTGGCGCATATAAAATAATGCCCGTCTAGCTTTACAGCGATATGATTTGTCTCTGGAGTGAGCTCACTATCTACTCCTATAACATGTATAGTTCCTTTAGGGAAATTTTGATATGCATTCTGAATAATGTATGCTGCCTCCATAAGATGAAAGGGAGATACATTATGTGAGATATCTACAATGCGCACTTCTTCTAACTCTGAATAAATAGCACCCTTTACAGCGCCTGCAAAAGGATCTTTCTCTCCAAAATCTGTAGTAAGAGTGATTATTTTCATCGAGTTATGAGTGTGTGCTTACTAGAAAGTATATAAATCTAATATAGTTATAAACTAAAAATGTTCATTATTTCTTAACTTAGAAAAGCGTGTGCCTTGCAAATGATGGTCAAAAAAGACGTATTTTAGTAGTAAACAAAGCTAAAATATTTTACGGACGTATCTCACATAATCTCTCTGCCTTTTGAACGAATTAATCTTAGAACTCTCAGAAATCAACCCGCGCGAATTTTTCGGTCAGCGTAACTCAAATATCGAACTTTTAAAACAGTATTATCCAAAGCTTAAAATTGTTGCCAGAGGTAACAAAATCAAAGCTTATGGTGATGAGGATCTCCTCGAAGAGTTTGATAGGCGTATGACGATGCTTATGGAGCATTTTGGAAAATACAATAAGCTTGACGAGAATTCCATAGAGCGTGTACTCACTAGTGTAAGTAAAGCAGATTATGAAACCCCGGTAGAAAGTGGTGACACACTAGTACATGGTGTAAGTGGTAAACTTATAAAGCCGCAAACTGCAAACCAGCGTAAACTAGTAGAGCTCGCAAAGAAGAATGACTTAACATTTGCCATAGGCCCAGCGGGTACTGGAAAAACATATATAGGAGTTGCTCTTGCTGTACAAGCTCTCAAAGAAAAGAGAGTGAAAAAAATTATTCTCACACGTCCAGCGGTTGAAGCTGGTGAAAACCTAGGTTTTTTACCAGGTGATCTCAAGGAAAAGCTAGATCCATACATGCAGCCGCTATATGATGCGCTTCGTGATATGATTCCTCATGAGAAACTAGAAACATTTATTGAGAAAGGAGTCATACAGATTGCTCCTATGGCATTTATGCGCGGTCGTACTTTAGACAATGCCTTTGTAATACTTGACGAAGCACAAAACACGACTCATGCTCAAATGAAAATGTTCCTTACTCGTATGGGGCGTAATGCAAAGTTTATGATTACCGGAGATCCAGGACAGATAGATTTACCTAGGAGAGTTACTAGTGGTCTTAAAGAAGCGCTACTTATTCTCAAAACCGTTGAAGGAGTTGGTATGGTTTACCTAGATGATAAAGATGTTGTACGCCATCCTCTCGTAAAGAAAATGATTGCAGCATATAGAGAGATAGAAAATAGAAATGATTAATTTTTATTAAGCAGAGTGCTTGATTAAGCATTTAGAATTTTACTTTTGACACTACTAACCACGTTAATGTTTATCTAGAGATAGCAGACGTAAAGACAACTTGAAGTGAATACCATAACAGATACAAATTTCAATTTTCCAGGACAACAATCTATTTATAAGGGGAAAGTCCGCGAGGTCTATACTTTAGAAAATGATTTATTATTAATGGTGGCTACAGATAGGCTTAGTGCCTTTGATGTGGTAATGCCTAAAGGAATTCCTTTTAAGGGACAAATCTTAAATCAGATTGCGACAAAAATGATGCGCGATACAGAGGATATTGTACCTAACTGGCTTGTGGCTACTCCAGATCCTAATGTTGCGGTAGGAAAGCGATGTGAGCCTTTTAAGGTGGAGATGGTGATACGTGGATACATGTCTGGTCATGCTGCACGTGAGTATAAGGCGGGACGCAGAGTTCTTTGTGGTGTTGCAATGCCAGAAGGGATGAAAGAAAATGATGCATTTCCATCACCTATAATTACGCCAGCTACAAAGGCAGAGATGGGTGACCACGATGAGGATATCTCAAGAGAGGATATCATAAAAAAGAACATCGTTTCAGAAGAGGATTACCTCGTGCTAGAAGATTATACGCGCAAGCTTTTTCAAAGAGGAAGTGAGATAGCAGCATCTAGAGGACTTATATTGGTAGATACTAAGTATGAATTTGGAAAAACTGCAGATGGTAAGATTGTACTCATAGATGAGATACACACACCAGATTCCTCTCGTTACTTCTATGCAGAAGGTTATGAAGATCGTCAGGCTAATGGAGAGGCACAGAAACAACTTTCAAAAGAATTTGTGAGACAGTGGCTTATCTCAAATAACTTTCAAGGTTTAGAAGGTCAGACGGTTCCAGAGATGACAGATGAGTACATAGAGACCGTATCAGAAAGATATATCGAATTATATGAGAATATTACAGGTGACGCTTTCGCTAAAGCGGATACTTCAAATATCCTTGATCGTATAGAGAAAAACGTGCTCGCATACCTTGCAAAATAACAGCAGAGCATTTCAAAACCTTAAAAGCCCTTTCGTTACGAAGGGGCTTTTTTTGTGTTACGCTTTCGCGAAAGCGTACTTATATCACTTACTAAAATCTAATTCAAACTTTGAAATCATTTGCAATAATACCTCCTCAGTTTCTGTAAAAAATGGTCTTGCGCCTTGATGCGCATCTACTTTGTCGAACTCAGCGACGATAGACCCAGACTCGTAGGCATCTACTAGTTGAGGATGCACGTAATACTTGCGACATACATTGCGTGTGTTACCTAGAGCTTCTGCAGCGGCATCAAAAGCGGTGAGTATGTTTGCTTTGTTTTCTTTTTCGTCTTCTGTGTAGCCTAGGTCGTGCACGGTTTCAAAAAAAGTTTTTGTAGCTCCCCAAGTTCTAAAATCTTTTGCCGAAAATAAGTCGCCACTCAGCTCGTGTATGTAATCGTTTACCATCGTACTATCTACTCGGTGCTTTTCGCCATTTGCATCATAAAATTGAAATAACTCCCAGCCAGGTATTTCCTCACAACGGTTTACAAGTTTTGCGAGTTTCTTATTGCGTAGGGTAATATTGTGCTTTTTGCCTTTTTTACCCACAAACTCAAAGTAGATTTTTTCCTTGGTAGTTGTCACGTGTCTGGTGCGTAAGGTAGAGAGGCCGTAGGTTTTATTGCGCTTTGCGTAGTAGTCGTTACCTATACGTATGTGGGTCTCTTCCATAAGCCTGAGGACAAGTGCAAGCACCTTGCATTTTGACATCTCTGGAGCATCAAGATCCTCATCTATGCGCTCGCGTATGCTAGGCAGCGCGTTTCCAAAATTGGCTAGTTTATAAAACTTAGTTTGGTTTCTGATTTTTGACCACAGGTCGTGATAGCGGTATACTTTTCTGTTTTTAGCATCGCGACCTACCACTTGTAAATGTCCGTTAGGAGGATATGCAATGCGCACTTTCTCCCAGTTAGGCGGTATCACAAGATTATTGATGCGCTCTAATTCCTTTTTGTCCTTAAGAGGTTCATCATTAAAGTAATAGTGAAAGTTTTTCTTCTTCTTTTTCCTTCTTATGTTGAGGTCTGCATCAGAGACGTAAATGAGATTTGCTGCGGCTGCAGTTTCCTCTGGGTTTCTTAGGATGTTCTCGATTTGGCTGGCGGTGAGTGTCATAACAGTAAATTTAGTTATGAAAACAAATGACTGTTCAAAAATATATGTGAACGTTTTGGTAAACTGCTCTTAATTTTTGTTACTTCACCATATAAATAGAACTTATATGCAATCACAACCATCATTTTACGATCAAGCTAATGAGCTTATAGCAGATTTTTCTAGCGCTATGTGGGGAATCCCACTCGTATGCTTACTTATAGGTGGCGGTCTGTTTTTGCTCATCTATTCGAGGTTTTTACCATTTAGATATCTAGGTCATGCTGTTGCAGTACTGCGAGGGAAATATGATGGAGAAAACGATGAAGGAGAGATCACACACTTTCAAGCACTCACTACAGCGCTTAGTGCAACCGTAGGCATGGGTAACATCGCCGGTGTTGCTGTTGCAATTGCAATAGGTGGTCCAGGTGCTGTATTCTGGATGTGGATGAGCGCAATAGTAGGGATGGGAACTAAATTTTTTACAGGCTCTCTAGCGGTAATGTATCGTGGTAAGGATAGTGAAGGCAAATTACAAGGTGGACCTATGTACTTTATTACAGAAGGAATGGGTAAGGCTTGGAAACCGCTTGCTGTAATCTTTAGTATCGCAGGATTAGTTGGTGCACTGCCAGTTTTTAATGTAAACCAACTCACACAGGCGGTAAATGATATATTACTCGTACCTCAGGCTGTTGAGGTGGGTTTTACCTCTAACTTGATTATAGGGCTTGTGCTTGTTGCTATCACGGCAGTTGTCATACTAGGCGGACTCGATCGTATTTCTAAAACTGCGTCAAGACTGGTACCGGCAATGGTCTTTATTTACTTTGTAGCGGTAATGGCAATACTCTTTGTAAACATAGATGTCGTTCCTAAATACTTGGGTCTCATATTTACAGATGCTTTCTCTGCCGATTTCTATACGGGAGATAAACTGCTGGGTGGCGTGGTAGGTGGATTGATTTTATTAGGTATAAAACGTGGTGCTTTTTCAAACGAGGCTGGTGTAGGTACGGCACCTATGGCGCACGGCGCTGCAAAAACTGCACAACCCATACGTGAAGGACTGGTGGCAATGCTGGGCCCAGCAATAGATACCATTGTGGTGTGTACACTTACTGCGCTTGCAATTTTGGTAACAGACGTGTGGCAAACGACAGATGCAAATGGAGTTACGCTTACGGCTTCCGCTTTCGCGAAAGCGTTATCACCCGCAGGAAAATACGTGTTGTTGTTATGTATTGCCGTGTTTAGTATCTCATCGCTTTTCTCTTATAGTTATTATGGAACCAAGTGCTTGAGCTTTCTCTTTGGAGCGCATAATAAGAAGTATTATAATATTGCATACATCGCAAGTATCTTGATAGGAGCGACTACGTCACTTAGTATGATGATTAATCTCATAGACGGATTTTTTGCCATCATGGCAATACCAACAATGATTGCAACCCTGTATCTCGCGCCAAGAGTGATGAAGGAAGCGAGGAGGTATTTTAAGGCTGTCTCTTATACACATCTGACGCTGCCGACGAAGAGGATAGTGTAGA
>CAJXSW010000033.1 GCA_913060645.1 uncultured Dokdonia sp.
ACGAGATAGGAGTCCGTCTCGTGGGCTCGGAGATGTGTATAAGAGACAGCCTTACAACTGTAAATAAAGAAACGATAATCTTAAATTATTTAAATTCTAGAGAAACAAACTTAAATTATGTAGAACTAATCCAAAATTTAAGAAACAAAAATGACTTTAAAATTTCAGATAAAACTAGACTTAAAGCAAAACGCTTACTCAAAAGAGAAACTGATAAGTTGTTTGCAAACCAACAAGGAATGAAATATGGAGTAACAATTAGCTTCCCTGAAAATCTTCCTAAAATCAAAGATGGATTTGTTGATGATAACCTCATAGCTAATTATTCTTACAGTTTAGATTTTATCAAAAAAAATAAAAGTCCTTATCAATTGTTTCTCAATTTCAAATACTTATTCGAATATCTTGATAATCAAAATAGAATAAATCTTGTAAGTAAGAGAAGTGAAATGGGAGTAATCGAGCGAATAATTGGCGTTCACTCACAAAATGAATATAGGGGTGGAACTTCATTTTCGTTATCTCAAATAACCTCGTACAGTCAAATTTTCATTTATAGCCAAGTTCTTCAAAATTTAAATAATTCACTAGAGGATATTCTTCATCTTGTTTTTACAAACGCATTTCAAGAAAGGTACTCTTTTGCTGTCAATTCCAGATTTTCAATTCCAACCGCAACATCGCACTTCGAAAAAGTTAGATTATTAGCACCTGAATTTGAATCCGCGTTGAAACAATTTAAACTCTATGTTGAAGACGGAAGTATTGATTTTGAACTTTTGCAAATATCATCTTCACCATCAACCATAAAAGATATTCCAAGCCTAAATTCAAAAAAATATATTTATCTTAATGAAATTAATGAAGTGATGGTTGGTTGTTCTAAAATATTTTTTTCAGACCAAACTCATCTAGCATATGTTGAGCCATTCAAAGATGATAAGTACAGTACTTTTTTTGACTTACTCGCGAATGAAGAAGTGAAATTCACTAATTACGAAGAACATCAGAAACCTAGATTGAACTATCTTATCAAAAACGGATTTATCAGAATTGATAAAAATGATTTTATACAAATAGTAAATCCTGCTAGGGTTTTAATCATTAAAGATCTATATGAAAACGAGGTCGGTTCATACTATCATTACCCAATAGACTTTCAACAAGAAGCTCAAAGAATGGCTGCAGAGAATATTATCAATTTTGAAAGTTCATTATTTTCAAAAACTGAACAAGCTTATTTTAATTATTTCTTAAACAAAAGCGAGTTTACAAATGGATTAGATTTGAGAAATAGTTATTTACACGGAACTCAAGCCGACCCCAATGAAATTGAAAAGCATGAATACGCATATTTCACATATTTAAAATTAATCTTCTTAGCTTTTTTAAAAATAGATGATGATTTAAGTATTTATCGTGCTGCAAAAAAATAGAAAGCAGAAGGCTAATTCCAAAATTCTGTGTTCATTTAAAGAGTTCAAGATATTTCAAATTTGATTTATTGAACGAAAATTACTTTGACAAAATAGGATGAATTTTAAACTAACGTTTATTTTAACCCAAATATATTACCCAAAAATGAAAGCCATCAAACCCATACTATATATACTGCTCATACTTTCAGTGTTCGCTGCAATCAGAGCGTTGTTAAATCTTGGTTACTATGCCCTAGATTGCACAAGTGCTGCTTGTAAGGAGTTTGGGACTATTTTTATCTATATCCTTAGTTTTGTAATTACATTAAGTATCATTTACATAGCAGATAGACTTAAAGGTGATAAGCGTAAAACAACCTTTATCATTATAGCACTAGCGAGTATCGCTATCAATATAATATTCAGATAAAAAATATCACGTCATAATGCGTCCACCTTACTCCTACCTCATCATCTTCCTCCTACTCCTAAGCACGCACATCACCACTGCTCAAGAAAACCAAGTAGTTGAGTATTTCAATACGGGTGAGAAAAAAAGTGTAGGGCTTAAAAATGCTGCTGGCTTTCCTACGGGTGAGTGGGTTTATTATAGAAAAGATGGAACTGTCGACACCAAGTTCACCTACAATGGTACAGATAAACCAGTAGGCCCTTTTGAAATGTATTACCGCAATGGGCAGCTGCAAACTAAAGGTTCTTATGCGAGTGAAGCTTTCTATAGTATGGATGGTCCTTACGAGGATTATTACAGTAATGGCCAACTAAGATCTAAAGGAGTTTATAAGGAGAATCGAAGTGTTGGCAGTTGGATGAGCTATTGGGAAAATGGCCAACTAGAATCAAAAACAACCTATAGCAACGAAGGTGTAATTATCAGCAATATAGAATATCACAAGAATGGCCAATTGAGATTGGACGCCTACTATACAGAAAATGGTGACTTGACCGGCAACTTTGACATCTATTATGAGGATGGAACGCTATTTACCTCCCAAGTATTTGATGCGCAAGGCAATAAGAAAGGTGTATACACTTCTTTCTACAAGGATGGCAGTATGATGCAGCAAGGTGAATATGCAGGCATCGATTACTTTAAGAAAAAAGGTACTTGGAAATCCTTCTACAAAAACGGAACCTTAAAAAGAATTGAAACCTACGACAATGAAGGAAAGCTCCTTAACTTCAAACGCTATGACACCAATGGTGATTTGATTCCTGAGAAGGAATGATATAGCAGCTGTTTTCGCGAAAGCGTTATTAGTAGCTATCTACTAGTTATTGCATTGCGACAAACGGAGGTAAGTTAGTTACCCCTTTGCATCAATTAAGTCTGCAAGATAAAGCGCATCCTTAGACACACCGCCTAAGGTTGCAGATCCGCGAGTGTACATCCACGGTAGTCCTAAAAAATACAGACCTTCTATGTTACTTACTCCTCTACGGTTTTTTGGATAACTATCTGCATCAAGTTCTAAGCCTTCTATCCACTGAAAATTAGGGCGATATCCAGTAGCCCAAATAATATTCTTAATACTAGCTACTTTCTTGTTTTCGAAGATGATTTCCTCATGCATGGCATCTTTAGTTCTGCCGCTTATAATGACGTTGTCTCTAGAAAGAATCTCTTTTACATCTGTGCCTATAACGGGCTGCGTAAACGAGCTTATCCTCTTACCCATCCAGCTATATTTATTAAAGCTTAGAAAACCTGTGACAGTAAACCACCACCATAACGACTTCCCTAAAATATGCTGCGGCAAGGATTTTACCGTGGTATCCCCAGAGAAAAAGACCTTCCTGCGACCATCTTTTGAGAGTTCGTTTAAGATTTGATATCCAGAGTCTCCTCCACCTACTACGAGCGCATCGCCCTCTTGTAATTGATCGAGTCCTTTGTAATAGTTACTGTGCATCTGTGTGATACTGCCTGCAATCTTAGTATTACAAGGTGGCGTGTATGGCGTGTGAAAAGGACCTGTGGCAACCACCACATTTTTTGCCTCAAGATCACCATCCTTATGTGTGAGAGTAAATCCCTTTGATGTCTTACTTATAGAAGTAATTAATGTATTGAGTTTTACAGGGATCTCAAAAGTCGACACATAAGACTTAAAATAATCTGCTACTTCATATTTACTTGGGTAATGACCTTTAGGAGTGTCAAATTTTAAACCTGGCAGATGGTTGTATTCGGTAGGTGTAAATAGTTTTAAGGAATCCCATCTGTTTAACCACGACGCCCCTATTTCTTTATCACCATCTACCACCACATAGTTCTTACCCATCTTTTTTAAATGGTATGCTATAGATAATCCAGCTTGTGCTCCTCCTATTACTACATAATCTACCATCTGTTGCCCTTCTAATTTTTTGCAAAAATAGACATTAAGAACAGCTTTCCTCCTTTTTATAGCTTTCAATAAAATCAAACACTATAATCAGAATATTTTACTATAAATATTCCGCATCACAATCACTTTTTAGATTATTTTTCATGTTCGGAATGTTACAATGTGGGTGGTTACGCTTTCGCGAAAGCATACTTATCATAAGGCCAATTCACGTGCAGCTCAAGGAACATAAAACCACTTCATACAAATAATCCTACCTTTGTAGCCACAAAAAAAATAGCTACAATGAATAATACTCCCCTAAGAACCCTTGTACAAGGCATTCCAAAAACAGAACTTCACCTCCATATTGAAGGTAGTTTTGAGCCAGAATTGATGTTTGAGATTGCAAAGCGCAATAACATCACCCTTGCTTATGATTCTATTGAGTCATTAAAAAAGGCGTATACATTTAATAACCTTCAAGAGTTTCTAGACATCTACTATACAGGTGCACAAGTACTTTTACACGAGCAAGATTTTTATGATCTTACGTGGGCACATCTTACCAAAGTACATAGTGAGAACGTGGTACACGTAGAGGTGTTCTTTGATCCACAAACACACACAGATCGCGGTGTTCCTTTTAAAACAGTAATCACTGGGATTTACAATGCGCTTGAGAAAGCAAAAAGTGAATACGGTATTACCTATAAACTTATCATGTCTTACTTGAGACACTTAAGCGAGGAAGCTGCTTTTAAAACACTAGAAGAATCACAGCCATATAAAGCGTGGATAGATGGTGTAGGGCTTGACTCTTCTGAGCAAGGAAATCCTCCTAGTAAATTTAAAAACGTATTTGAAGCCTCGGCAAAAGAAGGTTACAAACTAGTTGCACACGCCGGTGAAGAAGGCCCAGCCGATTATATCTGGGAAGCGCTTGACGTATTAAACGTTGTGCGTATAGATCACGGTAATCGCTGCCTAAGTGATGACGCACTTGTGGAGCGTCTTGTAAAAGAGCAAATTCCGTTAACGCTTTGCCCTACTAGTAATGTAGCGCTTAAGGTGATTGACAAGATGGAAGAACACCCAGTAGCACAGATGCTAGACAAAGGGATTCTTGCGACGATACACTCTGATGACCCAGCTTACTTTGGCGGATACATGAATGAGAATTACTACCAGACAGCAAGTGCCTTAAACTTATCTAAGGAGCAGATCATGCAACTTGCCATCAATGGTTTTAAAGCAAGCTGGCTTACCGAAGATGAGAAAGCAGCACACATCACAAAGGTGAAAGCATACTTTGCTTCTATAGATTAAGTATTTTAATAAGGTTGCGCTTTTGTAAGAGCGCAACCTTATTTCTATCGTTCTGTAAGGGACATCTTACCACCAATCACCACCACCTAAGAGACTGATAACTCAATCTTTATAGCTATTTTTGAACCAACTTAAATAGGAATACTATGGAGGTAATAAAAATTATATTCTTTGCGCTTGGCACTTTTTTTGGCGTTGAAGACAGTACCATTATGGCAGAAGAAACTGCGGTACACATTGACATAGCAGAACAAATTATAACGGTAGATCAACGGGATGTTTTTGCACTCGTAAGCAATGAAAAAGACAGCCTAAAGATTAGAAACACCCTCTACAGAATAGGAAACGCACAAGCACAAGAAAAGCGACTTACGTTAAAAGAAAAGTTTGACACCTACGCTTGGTCCACTTCTGAGATAGTGAGCCACAAAGAGAAAAAGCAACTTGATATTAAACTCAAATTCAAATATGTTGCTAAGGAGCAGCTTAAAGATTTTGGAATAGACTACGTAGAAAAAGATAGCTCCTATGCTATGATTAATATCCCAGCGTGGAATATTAAAACCACTACTGGAGCACTGCGAGATAATTACTGGTACTTTAAGGATAGTATTTCCTTTACTCTTTCACCCGCTAAGGATATGCCTAAAAAATACCTTCCTCTTAAGAAGGGATTGTATAATTACTGGGAGCAGGTAAAACCATAAGCATAGACTCTAATAATTGTTGTTACGCTTTCGCGAAAGCGTAATTACCCACCATCACTACCTATTACCTACAATCCTCATCATCTATATGATGGGGATTTTCTATTTATAATACGGCTATTACATAAATAATTGTTAAACCCTTTTTAATTACTAAACGGTTGGTTAGTTTTGCGCAGTAATAAGAAACAAGTGGCTAGAAAAAAGAATTATGATGAGCGTGAAGTAGTCGAGAAGGCTATGAATCTGTTCTGGAAAAATACCTACGAGTCTACCTCTATGCAAATGCTAGAGAAGGAGATGGGTATTAATAAATTCTCCATCTATGCGAGCTTTGGAAATAAGCACGGTCTGTTTATGGCGAGCTTAGCTTATTACAAAGAAAAGGTAGGCGCTATCATTAAGAAGTTTGCTAGCGGCACAAACGGCGTTCAAGATATCAAGCAGTTTTTTATAGACTCTGTGACCATCATTGACCGTGATGGATCGCGCAACGGATGCCTACTTACAAACACCTATAACGAGTTTGCAGCTAGTGAAGACGCTGTGATTCAAGAAGAGATGAATTCCTTTATGAGTAGTATAAAGGAGCTTTTTATTGAAAAACTGAGAATGGACGGTAGTAAAGATGAAGAAACTATTATGCGAGAAGCAAATTTTCTTTTACTAGCCAAACATGGCCTAGCAGCTGCCTCACGAGTAAATACAACACAAGAGATTGAAGATTACATAGAGATGACGTTTAAAAACATCTAACTATTTTTTTACCCTAAAACTAAACGAACGTTTAGATATAATTAACATAAATTAAAAATTGCTATTATGACAACATTAAAAGTTCACAACATCGAGAGTGCTCCACAAGAGAGTAAGCCATTATTAGAAAATTCTTTAAAGTCTTTTGGGATGCTTCCAGGATTACACGGAGTACTTGCTGAGTCTCCACAGATCTTAAAAGCATACCAAGAACTACATGAGTTATTTACAAACTCTTCATTTAACGCAGATGAGTTAACGGTAGTATGGCAAACAATTAACGTAGAGCATGCATGTCACTACTGCGTACCAGCACACACAGGTATCGCAAAAATGATGAAAGTAGATGACGCAATCATCGAGGCTCTACGTAACGAGACTCCACTAGAAGATGCAAAACTAGAAGCACTACGTACATTCACTTTATCGCTTACACGCAACCGTGGTAACGTTTCTCAAGAAGATCTTACTGCATTTTATGCAGCTGGATATGGAGAAAGACAAGTACTAGATATCATCTTAGGATTATCTCAAAAAGTAATAAGTAACTATACAAATCACATCGCAAACACACCTGTAGATGCTGCATTTGAGAAGTTTGCTTGGGAGAAAAAATAAGTAACTCCCCTAACTTAATTAATAATAAGCCTTCCTCAATATTGTAGGAAGGCTTCTTTAAAACAAATCATATGAGTATTTCAATAGAAAATAAAGTAGCATTAGTCACTGGCGCAAATAGAGGTATTGGTAAAGCGATTGTGGAGTCATTTTTAGACCACGGAGCAAAGAAAGTATATCTAGCGGTACGTGATACAAACTCTACAAAAGAACTAGAAGAAAAGTATGGTGATAAAGTAGTCACTTTACAAGCAGATGTATCAAACACAGCCTCTATAAAA
Organism: uncultured Dokdonia sp.; assembly: GCA_913060645.1. GTDB lineage: Bacteria > Bacteroidota > Bacteroidia > Flavobacteriales > Flavobacteriaceae > Dokdonia. Next base: position 7,461 of record CAJXSW010000033.1, read on the forward strand.
ACACTAGCAGAACACGCTACAGATGTAAATGTAGTAGTAAACAATGCAGGTATAGGGACACCACAGTCTATCATAAGTGATGATGTAGAAGAAGATTTTCTTAATCAGCTACAGGTAAATGCTTTTGGATTAGTGCGTGTTGCAAACGCTTTCGCGAAAACGTTAGAAAGCAACAAAGGAGCGCTTGTACAATTGAACTCTATTGCTTCTATCAAAAACTTCTCTCAACTCTCTACATACTCTGCATCAAAAGCAGCATCGTATTCTTTAACACAAGGAATTCGCACAGAGTTAAGTCCGCGAGGAATTAATGTACTAAGTGTACACCCAGGACCAGTAGATACAGATATGGCAGAAAAGGCAGGCTTTGAAAATGGAGCTACAACTTCTGAAATTTCTGAAGGAATTGTAAGCGCATTAAAAGCTGGAGATTTTCACTTATTTCCAGATAACATGGCAAAGCAGTTTGAAAAAGAATATCAAAACTTTTCTGACAACATCGTAACTTCAGATTTTTAAGAAGTACCATCACACTAAAAACATATATCATGATAAAAGTATCTGTAATGTACCCTAATAGTGAGCGTGTAAAATTTGACACCGACTATTATAAAAATAGCCACTTACCTATGATTCAAGAATCACTAGGTGACGCACTAAAGGGATTAGAATTAGAAGTAGGAATTGCTGGAAGAGCACCCGGAGAGCTTGCTCCTTATGTAGCGATTGCTCATTTAAAATTTGATAGTGTTGCTTCTTTCCAAGAGAGCTTTGCACCACACGGAGAAAAATTTGCAGCAGATGTTGAGAACTACAGCAATGTGCAAGGAGAATTACAAATAAGTGAAATCATAGCTTTGTAATACACCTCTTTTGAAAATAAAATTTTTAAATATTATAGTTTGTGTACTTCTATTATCATGTGGAGATAATAGAAGTACTCAACAAACTGAAGAGTCAAAAGAATCTGTAGTGATTTTTGATAACAAAGGCCATGAGTTGGTGTATAATATGGTTCAAAAAGTAGGTGACTACAGAAGCCTATTAGACAAGAAAGATGTCATTTACACATACACCTATAAAACCGCCGATGGTAAAGTAGATGTAGCTACAGAAAAATATTTATTTGACGGAGAGCTATCCTACGGTTTATACGATCAACATGAAAGGACAATTCCCCAACTAGAAGGAGCTATTGAGCAAGGATATGATGGGAATGAGTATTGGCTAAAACACGACGAAAAACTTATAACAGACCAACCTCTTATTGACAAGGTGATGTTCAATAGACCTACCAATTTATATTGGTTTGCGATGATGCCAAAATTACTAGATCCTAATGTAGTGTATCATTATATAGGAGAGACGGTAATTAATGAAGCAACGTATGACATCGTCAAGGTTTCATTTAATATACCTACTAAGGAGAATACAGATATATATCAAGTATATATTAATCAAGACTCAGGTCTCGTAGATCAGTTTCTTTTTACGGTCGCAGCATACAATGTTATTGATGTTCCTTATTTAATGGAACTCAAATACGAGTCTATAGACGGACTATTAATTCCTACTCAAAGAAAATATCAAAAATCAAACTGGGATGGTGTTATACTTAATGGACCTTTTACAGAGGTTACCTGGACTGACATCTCTTTCAACAATGGATTAACCATAAAAGATTTTAAAAAATAAAGTTGCTATCGCTATGAAAAAGTTAAGTGTCGACATAAAAGCAATAGCAAAAAATGCTATTAGAGATGTTTTTAGAACTGATACTAGCAAACCTGGTTTTATTCATATTGATTTAGGTGAAGAATCTTCCTCTAGCGAACTAAGAGCCACCATGGTTGCTCTTAAAAAAGAATTATCTAGCTACACAAAAGCGACTTACAATAGACCCTTGAGCTATCACTGGCTTGTTCGTTTTGACCAACAAGTGAACACACCTTTCCATGTAGATAACGCTGCAAATCAATCTTTTTTGATGCTGGGTTATGAACCCACACCTATACAAAGTGAGCTATATATAGGAGACTATCACAAGTATGCTAGAGAATGTATAGATGCTCCAAAAAGCTATCTTAAAGATTTTACTCCAGTTTTTGAAAATAATCACGAGCATCTTAAACCGTACATTACAAAAGTGGATACCTTGTCAAATAATTCTTATAGTATTGTATTGATAAATAATAGTGTTCCTACTAATCATAAAGAAACACTAGGTACGTTTCATAAAGCAACAATGCGTTCTCAAGATTTCTCAAAAGAGAGAGTGGTAAATTCTATGATTATGAATATGCTTTCTGAACATGAAGAAGCACTCAATGAACCAGATGAACAGCGCTTTATTACAACTAGCGAAATAAGTAAATAGCAAAGAAATGAAAGAAAAATTAAAAATAGATATTGTCTCAGATGTAGTTTGCCCATGGTGTACCGTAGGTTACAAACGCTTAGAAAAAGCAATATCAGAACTTGGCATTGAAGACCAAGTAGAGATAGAATGGCAACCGTTTGAGTTAAATCCTCAAATGCCTGCCGAAGGTCAAAATGTAGATGAGCATATTACAGAAAAATATGGATCAACCGCAGCACAACAAAAAGAGTCTAAACAACGACTAGTAGATGCTGGAAATGAGCTTGGTTTTACGTTTGACTATTTTGACGATATGAGAATTGTAAACACTTTTGATGCGCATGTATTACTAGAGTATGCAAAGAAATTTGACAAGCAAACAGCATTAAAAATGCGACTTACCGCTTCTTACTTTAGTGAGCGTAAGGATGTATCACAAAGAGATGTCTTAAAACAAGCACTTCTCGACGTTGGCCTAAATGCAGAAGAAGGTATGGCCTTACTTGAAAATGAAGAAGCTCGTTATGAAGTAAGAACTCAACAAGGTTACTGGAAAAACTTAGGTGTAAACTCAGTTCCTACCATTGTTTTTAATAGAAAGAGTGCGGTTACTGGAGCACAACCTGTAGATCTATTTAAGAAAGTACTCTCAGAACTTATTGCAGAATAAGAGAACGAACATACTACTCTTTAAAATTCGCTTTTCCCTAAAAGCATTTTTAAAGAACAAAGAACCCGTACATAATGCTCAAAAAGCATCTTGTGCGGGTTTTTACTTTTGATGCTGCGTGGATGTATTCAAGTAATTACGCTTTCGCGAAAGCGTAACAATACCACTACCCTAGTACTTCCACTCAATTTTTAAAACTATTTTCTCTTCTCCATGAAAAGAAACCACCTCAACTCCGACCTATAGCTGAAGAACTTAATATCATCGCTATGAAACCTTTACAAGAAAAAAGCATAATTATATTTGACGGAGCTTGTAATCTCTGTAATGGTGTTGTGGGCTGGCTCCTTAAATTTTCACCAAGCGAATTGTTTGAATGTATCGCCTTTCAATCTCCAAAAGGTCAGCATATTTTAAAAGAATATGGAAGACCTACAGATCGATTAGATACAGTAATGCTTATTGAAAATCAAGAACTACATACACATTCTGATGGGTTTTTAAAGATCATTTCTAAAATCCCAAAGTGGAAATCGGTAGCAGCACTACTTGCATTTATCCCAAGAATCGTACGTGATTACATTTACAATACTGCTTCTCGTAATAGACTTAAATGGTTTGGTGCTTCTTCATCTTGTACTATCAATATTTAATATAGAAACCCAACACTCCCTAAGAAGCATTGGGTTTCATCAAACAACAAAAAGCGACACCCGTAGGTGTCGCTTTTTGCTAGTTGTCATTAATACTATCTATAAATTTCACATCTCTTGTGTTCTTTTGCACCGCTATGGCTGAAAACAGACTTAATGTAAAAGACATTCCATAAAATCCTTTCTCACTTAATTCTAGATCTGCATTCCATAAACCTACAACGAGTAGTAAGATCGAGACGATGGTGACAAACCAACTTATACCATAATAAATATCTGTTACTGGGACTCCTTCTAGTCTATCTCTCACGCTTTTTTGTACAGATACTACAGCAAATAGTCCAAATAGCAATACTGTAAAGTAATATCCCTTTTCATTGAGGTACATATCTGCATTCCAAAGTCCAATACAAAAGGACACCATCCCGACAAATAATGCACTCCATGATGCACTTATAAAAGCTCCCGTAGGCTTGTTTGAAAATGGTTCTTGTTTTTTATTCTTCTTTTCTGTTACTGGTGTTTCAAATTGATTTTCCATAATTGTTGTTGTTTGTTGTTGTTCAATTGGTAATTCTAATGATCTAAAAAGCTTTCCCAATCCCTAAAGGGTGGCTTTTTCTAATTGTAAACCTGATTTTCTCCCTTTATGTTTGGGGTGAAAAAATGTAATTTTCTAAAAAGCTTTCCCCATCCCTAAAGGGTGGCTTTTTCTAACTGTAAACCTGATTTTCTCCCTTTAGGGTTGGGGTAAAAAAATCTCATTTTCTAAAAGGCTTCCCCCATCCCTAAAGGGTGGCTTTTTCTAATTGTAAACCTGATTTTCTCCCTTTAGGGTTGGGGTAAAAAAATGTGATTAATGATTTCACGCTTTAGGGTTGGGGCGAAATATTATCTTTAATAATCTCCCCTTCAGTTTTCTCTTCCGTTGCTATCTCCATAATATGATCTCCGCAGGAGTAACAGTGAGGCAGGTGTGCATAATTTGTAGTATCACAGCTGTTGCAATCTTTAAATAACTGGAGCCCACAATGACGACAGTAGTTGGTTACTTTTAGACTTCCCGCCACTCCTTTTTTACCTCCACTCTGGTGGAACTCATTAATAAGGTAATCTTTACCACAGCTAGGGCACATATGGTTTTCTAATGCTTTCTCGGCAACTTCTTCTTTTATTTGCTTTGATCGCTCTTGGGTAGATTGCTGCAGCTCTTCCTTTTTACGTTTTATAAATGCTTGTAGCGATCGTATTGCATACACTCCTAGAAAGAGAGAAAGTAAAATCCCAATAGTATATCTCACATAACCTCCGTAGCTAGGTAAGTACGGCACTAGACCTACAAAAAAACCGTAGAAAGAAAAGAATACAAAACCACGATATAGCGGCCAGTACGTATGCTTTCTTTTCTTTACAAGCATCCATAAACCTAGCAGCAGTATAGGAAGTACAAATAGTAGACGTTTTAAAAAAATGCTCAGCTCATAACTTCTCACGGTATCATCGTGTAAATTGTACACTACCTCCATAGCCTCCTGCTCTTGCAAGCTATAGACTGCCTGTGTATTTCTTAATGTTAAGATAGCGGCTGCATAAGCAGATTTTTCTTTCTCATAAGATTGTATCACATCTTGAATGGAATCCATCGTTAGGTTACGCTTTCGCACCTCGGCATCTACTGTAGATGATTGCGTAGCTGTACGTGTAGAAATCCAAGATTTAAAAGAGCGCTGCTCTTGAGATAAGGTAGTTTTGGCTAACTCAAGATTTATTTCTAAAGCTTCCTGACTACGGTATTGTTCATTAATTGAATCTTGTACGGTGCTGTATAGCTTTCTGTAAGTAGCGACATCTGTTTGCGATTCAAAATTTTCTATCGTAGGACGATTATCAGATTCATCAATATCCCAGATAATTCTATTTGCAAGTCCTATTAAAAATGCAGCCAGTAATATACTTATGACGTAGTGTACTACGGTTGTCGTTCTTGACAGTTTTTTGTTGTTAAATTTCATGACCTTGTTGTTTGATTACAGGGCAAAGATGCAGTGATGTAGCAGCTAATAAAATCTAAAATTTTAATATTACTTATGATATAAATAGAAATACATATCATTAAATACCTATATTTATTAATCTTTGAACGAATAAAACTTACGATTTAAAATGGATATCACAGCTATTATACAATCTTTCTCTACAGAGGACAGTAAGTTATTCAAGACCTATTTACGTTCAAAAAACAGAAGAACAGATACAAAGAATCTCACATTATATAATCTTATAAGAAAGGGAACTCCTCTCAAGGAGATAGATATTCTGCTCTATGGGAGTGCAAATCGTAATGCGTATCATGCGCTATCAAAAAGGCTACAAGACAGTCTCATTGATTTTATAGCCACTCAAAATTTTGAAAATGAAACCTCAGATGATATGCAGGTTTTTAAATGGATACTCGCGTCACGTATTCTCTATGAGCAAAATCTCCATAAACCAGCTCAAAAACTTTTAAAAAAGGCAACTCAAAAAGCAAAAGAGCTTGATCTGCACACGGCACTTATTGAAAGTTATCACACCCAGTTCCAGTACAGTCACCTTCATCCAGAGGTAGATTTACAAAAGCTCACGCAAGCTGCACAACAAAACCAGCAGCGATTTATACAGCAAGAACAACTCAATATGGCATATGCACACATCAAGCGTATACTCATATTTGACGAGCATCTATTAAAAAAAGGAATCCAGAAAACGGTAGAAGAGATACTCGCTGCTTTTCATATTGAAATCAACGAGACGTTCACCTTTAAATCCCTGTACCAGCTGCTAGAAATTATAAATACCGCAGCGCATTTAGATCACAATTTTGGGGACGCTCTGCCTTTTATCACACATACCTACAATCTCATAAAGAAAAAAGACATCGTTCAAGAAAAGCAGCGCTTTTATCACATCCAAGTGCTCTACTTTATGGCAAATGCTCACTTTAGAGTGCGCGATTTTGAGCAGGCAACGCATTACCTCTCGTTAATGAACACTGAGATGAATGCCGAAAATGGAAAGTGGAAATCCCGCTTTCGCGAAAATTTGCTTCTCATCAACTCCTTCGTTTTAAATTACAGTGGTAACTCCTCCCTTGCAATTGCAGATATAGACAACCACATCTCAACAACAAAACAGAAAGTTGATCCAGATATATTGCTCGCACAAGTGGTATTTCTCACACAGAAAGGTGAGTACAAAGCCGCTTTAAGTACGCTCAATAAATTTAAACATACCGATAGCTGGTATGAGGAACGACTAGGAATAGACTGGATGATTAAAAGAGATTTACTCTCATTGATTAATTATTATGAGCTAGAATATATTGATCTCGTTCACTCACAACTACGTAGCTTCAAAAGAAAGTATAAAAAAATCATCCTTTCTGAAGTAAGACTGGAGCGCTTTATAAAAGTATTTAGCCAGATTTTTAATGACCCGACTATTGTGAAGAAGGCAAATTTTCGCGAAAGCGTAATGAGTCAATTTACTGTAGATTCCCTAAAGAATGAAGATATTTTTATGGTGAGTTTCTTTGTTTGGATAAAAGCTACGCTAGACGGCACAAAACTTTATGAGACCACACTTGCCATGTTGTGATTTTCTTAACAATATAGGGAGTCGCTGGTCTGTACCTTTTACCCACCAAAAAAGGTCAACCGAATGAAAAGAAAATTATCCTATGTGATGGCAACCCTATTTGCCATTACTATCGCAAGTTGTAGCACGTCACAATCTAAAGTTGCCAGCAAGGCAAGTGCTTCAAAATCAAAAGCAAAAGACAGTAAAAATGCCATTAAACCTTATGGCAAAGTCATCACAAAAGATGCAAAGACTGATGAAGGTCTTTTTACCGTACACAAACTAGACGACAAATATTTTTATGAGATTCCAGACTCACTTATGGGTCGTGAGATGCTCATGGTTACTCGTATTGCAAAAACTGCTGGAGGCTTAGGCTTTGGTGGTGGAAAGCAAAACACATCTGTGTTACGCTGGGAAGTAAAAGACAAGAAAGTATTATTACGTGTGGTATCACACCAAGTATATGCTGCAGACTCACTCCCTATCTCTGAGGCTGTAAAGAACAGTAACTTTGAACCTGTATTATATGCTTTTGACATTAAAGCGTATCATAAAGACAGTGTTTCTGGTTCTAGAAACACAGTAATTGATGCAACTGGTCTTTTTGAGAGCGATGTGAAGCCGCTAGGTTTACCACAAAGAAGCCGTAAAGGATTAAAAGTAACAAAACTAGATACTAAGCTTTCTTACTTAGATACTATAAGAAGTTACCCAGAAAACATAGAAGTACGTAGTGTAAAAACGTACGCTTCTTCTGATGCACCGTCTAATAGTGCTACGGGAGTAATCTCTCTATTGATGAGTAACTCAATGATTTTACTACCTAAAGAGCCTATGCAACGTCGTATGTTTGACGAGCGTGTAGGATGGTTTGGACGTGGTCAAACAGATTATGGAATTGACGTTCAAAAAAGTAAAACAGTGCGCTACCTTGACCGCTGGAGACTTGAAGTAAAAGACGAGGACATAGCTGCCTTTAATCGTGGCGAACTTGTAGAGCCTAAAAAGCAGATTGTTTATTATATAGATCGTGCGACTCCAAAGAAATGGATTCCATTTATCAAGCAAGGTATAGAAGACTGGCAAGTAGCTTTTGAAGCTGCAGGTTTTAAAAACGCCATCATCGCTGCCGATCCTCCATCTGTAGAGGAAGATCCAGACTGGAGTCCAGAAGATGTACGTTATAGTGTAGTACGTTACCTCGCTTCTCCTATTCCTAATGCAAATGGACCTCACGTGAGTGATCCACGTTCTGGAGAGATTTTAGAAAGTGATATTAACTGGTACCATAATGTAATGACATTATTACACAACTGGTATTTTGTACAGACTGCAGCTATCAATCCAGAAGCTCGTAGCAATGAATTTAAAGATGAAATCATGGGACGATTAATTCGTTTTGTGAGTTCGCACGAAGTAGGTCACACACTCGGACTTCCACACAACATGGGAAGTAGTGTTGCTTATGCGGTAGATGATTTACGTGATCCTGAGTTTACTAAAAAATATGGAACTGCACCATCTATCATGGATTATGCACGTTTTAACTATGTAGCTCAACCAGGAGATGGTGATGTAGCTTTAATGCCTAACATAGGTATTTACGATAAATATGCTATCAATTGGGGTTACCGCCCTATCCCATCTGCAAAAAGTGCAGAAGATGAGAAGAAAACACTAGATAGCTGGATACTTGAGCATGCAGGAGATCCTATGTACCGTTTTGGTAGACAACAAAGAGGCGTAATTGATCCTAGCTCACAAACAGAAGATCTAGGTGATGATGCTATGAAAGCAAGTGCATATGGTATTGCAAATCTTAAACGTATCGTTCCTAACCTTATCGAGTGGACAGCAGAAGAAGGTCAAAACTACGATGAGCTAGATAAAATGTATGGTCAAGTACTATCACAATACAACCGTTACATGGGTCATGTTGCCGGCAATGTAGGTGGTGTATATGAAATGTACAAAACGTATGATCAAGAAGGAGCGGTATACACACACGTACCTAAAGCAAAACAAAAAGAAGCATTAGATTTCTTACAGACACAACTTTTTAACACACCAGAGTGGTTACTTGACAACAACATTTTTGACAAGATTGAAAATGCTGGAAGTGTAGAACGTGTAAGAGGTTTCCAGACTAGAACACTTAACAACCTTCTAGACTTTGGACGTATGGCTCGTATGCTTGAAAATGAAGCTATGAACGATGCAGATGCATACTCACTGGTTACTATGATGTCTGACTTAAGAGCTGGTTTATTCTCAGAGTTGAGAAGCCGCCAGGCGATAGATATTTACCGTCGTAACTTACAGCGTGCATATGTAGAACGTCTTGAGTTTATCATGACAGAAGATCAAAGTGGTGGTCGTTTCTTTAGCGGGACTAGAGTAAATGTAGGTCAGAGTGATATACGTGCCGTAGTACGTGCAGAGCTTAAAGATCTTAAACGTGATTTACAAAACAACCGACTTAGAGACCGTATGAGCCGCATACACTCAGAAGATCTTGTAGAGCGTATCAACATGATACTTGATCCTAAGTAATAATTACAACAGCTTTTTTATTGAAACAGCCAGCAATCATATGATTGCTGGCTGTTTTTTTTTGGTTCATTTTTAAAATGTCAACTTCCTATTTAAACAGATGAGTTATAGGGTTACGCTTTCGCGAAAGCGTGCTTTGATAAAATCATAATAAAGTCACAAAAAATTATAATCATTAAACCTTCCTCTTTTTTTAGGGTCATATAAGTGTTCAACAATTAAAAAATAAAAAAAGATGAAAAAGTTAATGATGATGTTTCTAGTACTTGCGACCGTATCAATGTCTGCACAAAGAGGCCCAAGATCTGGAGAAGAAAGAAGAGGTAATGACATGACTGCAGAACAAGTTGCTACACTAAGCACAAAGAAGATGACACTTGCACTTGCCCTAGACGATAACCAGTCTAAAAAAGTGTACACAGTACTTCTTAATCAAGCAAAAGATCGCAAAGCAATGCAAGCAGAGCGTAAGGCAAATAAAGAAAAGCCTGAGCTTACTAAAGAGCAACGTTATGCAAAGAACAATGAGCGTCTAGATAAGCAGATTGCTATGCAAGAAAAAATGCAAAGCATCTTATCTGAAGATCAGTTCAAGCAGTTCAAAAAAATGAATGCTAAAAGAAAAGGAAAGCGTGGTGACAAAGGAAAAAAAGGTCACAAAGAATCACGCAGAGGAAATAAATAATTTTGATTGATTGGTTTATTTTTAGATTGAAAACGGCATCCGTGATTGGAATGCCGTTTTTTTATTATAATAATTTTGATAAATGATTAAGGTTGTTCTCCTTCCAAAATTTTTAAGAAGTCAGATATATCTGCTTCTGTATATACTCCAACTCTCAACATAAATGAACCCTTTTCATTAATCATCATAAGAGCATAACAATGTCTTCCACTTTTTAAGTTAAACGTTTTGGTGAAAAAATCATCCTTGTCCTCATAAAAGTCTTTTCTAGACTTTGTAAGCTTTCTTAATAGATTATCTTCAAGCGAGATGTAAATATTTGTGACATTTTTCAATGCTAACTTCCTATAAAACTCATCATTCCAATCATTATCAATTACTCGATATTGATTGCGCGGACAGGTGCTTAAAAATGTTTTAAAAGTAATAATAAGCTTGGTGCCTGCTTTCCAATTATAGTTTTGCTTCAGAAATGCTACTTTATGTTCAGGTATGGAACCTTCAAAAACAAATTCACTTCTTCTATCTACTTGTGCATGGCCTTCAATTGAGAAAGAAAACAATACAAGAACTAATACGATAATATTTTTCATGTCTATAAAATGAGATAAAAAACTTATTTGAGATTGAGAGCTACACTTTTAATGATTACGTCTTACAACGTCTTCCCCACCTTTGCTACTGCAGCAATCGTCTCATCAAGATCTTCGTAAGAGACAGCGTCATTTAAGAACCAGCTTTCATAGGCACTTGGTGCAATGTAAATACCTTCTTCAAGTAATCCATGGAAGAATTTCTTAAACGTATCATTATCACCCACCGCAGCCGATTTGAAATCTGTTACTGCGCCTTCGGCAAAGTGTACAGAAATCATTGAGCCAATTCGGTTTATGGTAAAAGTAACTCCACTATCAGTTAAGGCTTTATCAATTCCTTTATGTAAGTACTCCGTTTTCTTTGCTAGGCTTTCAAAAACATCGCTATTATTTAACTCTGTAAGCATGGCCAGTCCCGCAGCCATCGCTAGCGGATTACCACTTAAGGTTCCTGCTTGATATACTGGTCCTTCTGGAGCAAGGTGACTCATGATTTCTGTACGAGCTGCAAAAGCTCCTACAGGCAGTCCGCCACCTATTACTTTCCCAAAAGTCACAATATCTGCACGAACATCCATAAGCTCTTGCACGCCTCCTTTTGCTAGTCTAAAACCTGTCATCACCTCATCAAAAATGAGTAGCGCACCATGTGCGTCACATAGCTCACGAAGTCCTTGTAAAAACCCTTCGGCTGGAAGGATACATCCCATGTTACCTGCAACAGGCTCTATAATAATTGCTGCTATCTCTCCTGAATTTGCTTCAAAAAGTTCTTTTACGTTATCTAGGTTATTATAATCTGCAAGCAAGGTGTCTTTTGCCGTACCAGCGGTTACTCCTGGACTATTAGGAGAACCAAAGGTGACAGCACCACTTCCTGCTTGAATAAGAAACGAGTCAGAGTGACCGTGATAACAACCTGCAAATTTGATAATCTTCTCTCTTCCAGAAAATCCGCGAGCAAGACGCACTGCACTCATGCAGGCTTCTGTTCCACTATTTACAAAACGTATTTTATCAATTCCGGGAACCATAGAGATGGCAAGCTCGGCTATTTTTGTTTCTATCTCTGTTGGCATTCCAAAGGAAGTTCCTTTCTGTGCCTTTTCTATCACTGCATCAACTACAGGTTTATGCGCATGGCCTAGAATCATAGGCCCCCATGAAGCGATGTAATCAATAAGTCTGCGCCCATCCTCATCATATAAATAAGCTCCCTTTGCTTCTTTTACAAATACAGGATCTCCTCCTACAGATTTAAAAGCTCTTACGGGGCTATTTACTCCTCCTGGTATTACTTTTTGAGCTGCTACAAAAAGCTCACTACTTCTTTTATAAATCATCTAAATATGCTATTTGTTGTCTGTACATTTTACACTGTACAATCTTGTACTATATTTTATTCCAGGATCTGATGTCTTAATACCCTCTATCAAATGGTTTGATAAAAAGCACTTGACCTTCAAAGATTTGATCACCATCAATACCATTCCATTTTTTTAGTTCTGGCACCGTTACATCATACATGCGAGATAGACGAAAAAGCGTTTCGCCCTTTTGCACAGTATGTTGGTTATTATTATCTGTCACTTTTTTATAGTCTGCAACATCTTTACCTAGTTCTTCACCGTCATAACGATATAACTCGTAACGTTCTACTAGGCTAATTAATTTTTGAGGATACTTCTTATCTGTCGCATATCCTGCAGCACGTAACCCATTTGCCCATCCTTTATAATCATCTTTAGGAAGTTTAAAAAGATCTGTATAACGCTTTCTTCCTGTTAAAAATAAGGAGTGATCTCTGTAAGAAAACTTAGCCAAACTATACTTTCTAAAACATTCTCCCTTCGTATCATCGTCATGATATACAGTCTGACCTTTCCAATCGTGACATTTAATACCAAAGTGGTTATTTGCTTTTTGTACTAGCTCTCCTTTTCCGGCACCAGACTCAAGAATTCCCTGTGCTAGTGTGATACTTGCTGGGATTCCGTATAGCTCCATTTCTTCTTTTGCGATATCTGCAAAGTCTTCTATATAACCGTTTACGCCACCCTTAGGAACTGGATTAACACCATTATCAAGATTGTCATCTGGAGTTGCTGCCTCCTCAACTTTTGGAGAAGGTTGTCTTCTCTCGACGGTACGTGTAGTTTTTGTTCTTTTTTTAGAACGTGTGGCTTTTTTAGAACCACCACAACTTACAGACAGTATTCCTATTAATAAAAGTATGGTAAAACGTTTGAACATATAATTAGTGTATGAGAGGAAGTCCTTTTTTGGCTAGCTGGATATTCATTCCTGCAATTCCTTGTAAACCTCCCGTATGAACGGCTAAAATACGAGAATTCTCGCGGAAATACCCACCTTTCATAAGCTCTGAAATACCATAAAGCATCTTACCCGTATAAATAGGATCTAGTAAAACGTGATGCTTTGCGTGAAATTCATTTATAAAGTTCACGAGATCACCATTCACCTTTGCATAACCACCAAAATGATAGTCGGCAATAATCTCCCACTGCTCGTTCTTTGCATATTTTCTCACCTCATCTACTACCCAACCTCCTTTAAGAGCAGGAAACCCTAATGCCTTCTGGTGGGGCTTCAGGCTATTTATGATACCAGAAATTGTACCTGCTGTTCCTATGGGGCAGCATATATAGTCAAAGTTTGTATCATCTTCAGTTAAGATTTCTTCACAACCTTTAATAGCGAGATCATTGGTTCCGCCTTCGGGAATTACAAACGGATTATTAAAGGTTTTTGTTATGCTTTCGCGAAAGCGTAACTCATCTTTCTCACGGTATTCTTGCCTTGATATAAAGTGAAATTTCATCCCACACTTATGTGCAAATCCCAACGTGGGATTACTTTCAAGCGTCTTAGCAAGATTAACACCTAGCTCTTCTCCTCGTATAACTCCTATGGTTTTGAAACCTTCTAACTGTCCGGCTGCTGCTGTCGCCGCAATATGATTTGAGTAAGCGCCTCCAAAAGTGAGTAGCGTATCATAACCTTCTCCTTGGGCTTGTATAAGGTTATATTTAAGTTTTCTAAACTTATTTCCAGACACTGTAGGGTGCAACAAGTCTTCCCTTTTAATAGAAAGGGAGCGTCCATTTGTTTCTGAAATAAATTGATTTTCTGAAGTAAGATTCACGGGTTAAAGATACGCTAGAAAACTCCAAAAAGGACGTTTTTCTAGATAGCTAAGTTCGCACTCACGAGCATAAGCCTCTCTCTCAAAACTGATATTAAGGTAAGCCACATAGTTGTCTCTATACTGTATAAGTCTTATAAAAGACTCTATTACATACCATATAAAGAATGGCAGCACAAGCATTTCTGCTTGCTGTCTAATGTGGATTTTCTCGTGATTAATAAATACAATATCCTCCTTAAGTTCTGGAGTACGCATCACTATAAATGGCCAGAGAGTGACTCCCACAAAGCGTTTGCGCAATAAATATTTATTTACAATTAAAAACATAGGTCAAAAATAAATTAATTATAACATCTAGCATCTTAAGATCTCCTTAATACTTGTACGTTATTACTAATACTATAGACGTTATTCAAAGTCTGTGCCGTATCCTTATCTTTGTGTTATGTCCTATTTAAAAAAACATATTCCTATAGAAGACGGCGATTATTACCTAACGCCAGAAGGCTATAAATGTTTTACAGAGCAATATCACCTCAAAAGAGGCTATTGTTGTGAGAGTGGCTGTCGTCATTGTCCATATGGATTTAGTAAGAAAACAAACACACAAAATGGATAGTAGGCTCAAACATTATAGAAAGCGTACTTATAAATCCTATCACCGCGTAGATATACGTTACCCTTAGTGAGTAGAAGCAATTTGTAATCATTGTTTCACTTAACACTCACATCTTATGACTTTTCAAGAACAAATTTTAATGGGTATTCCTGCTAACTTACCACCAGCAAAGGAGTACAACCCATCGATTAATCACGCGCCAAAACGCAAAAAAATACTCTCTCCAGAAGAGGAGAAACTGGCTTTAAAAAATGCACTTAGGTATTTTGAACCTCAACATCATGAAGTACTCCTTCCTGAATTCAAAAAAGAGCTAGACACCTACGGCCGTATCTACATGTATCGTTTTCATCCAGAATATGATATTTATGCAAGACCTATAGATGAATACCCCTCGCAATCTAAAGCGGCAGCGGCAATCATGTTAATGATACAAAACAATCTGGATCATGCGGTTGCACAGCACCCTCACGAACTCATTACCTACGGAGGTAATGGCGGTGTGTTTTCAAACTGGGCACAGTATCGTCTTACGATGCAATACCTCGCCCAGATGAATGATGAGCAAACGCTCGCTATGTACTCTGGTCACCCTATGGGTTTATTTCCTTCCCATAAAGATGCTCCACGAGTGGTGGTAACTAACGGGATGATGATTCCTAATTATAGCAAGCCAGATGATTGGGAAAAATTTAATGCCCTTGGTGTTACTCAATACGGACAGATGACAGCAGGAAGTTTTATGTATATCGGCCCGCAGGGAATTGTGCATGGAACTACAATCACGGTTCTTAATGCGTTTAGAAAAATAAAGAAATCTCCTTTAGGTGGTCTCTTTGTAACCTCTGGACTGGGCGGTATGTCTGGAGCACAACCTAAAGCTGGTAACATTGCTGGTTGTATCACGGTATGTGCAGAGGTAAATGAAAAAGCGGTACACACAAGACACTCGCAAGGATGGGTAGACGAAGTGATAACTGATACTGACACGCTTGTAACTAGGATAAAACAAGCTAAGCTTGATAAGGAAACCGTATCTATCGCTTACCAAGGAAACGTAGTTGAAGTCTGGGAAGCTTTTGACACGCACAACATCACCATAGATATAGGCAGTGATCAAACTTCTTTACATAATCCATGGGCTGGTGGTTATTACCCTATGGGATTTACTGTAGAAGAGGCAAATGATATGATGGCAAATGATGTAGACCGCTTTCGCGAAAGCGTACAAAGCACCCTCAAGCGTCATACTGCAGCCATCAATGCTCATACAGCAAAGGGCACTTACTTTTTTGATTATGGGAATGCCTTTTTATTAGAAAGCAGCCGTGCGGGAGCAGATGTCTTTGCCGAAAATGGTCTCGACTTTAGATACCCAAGCTACGTACAAGATATCATGGGACCTATGTGTTTTGATTATGGTTTTGGACCTTTCCGTTGGGTGTGTGCTTCTGGAAAACCAGAAGATCTCTTAAAAACAGATCAAATAGCTTGCAGCGTTCTTGAAGAACTTGCCAAAGATGCTCCTCCAGAAATCCAGCAGCAAATGCAAGACAATATCACTTGGATAAAAGGAGCGCAAGAAAATAAGCTAGTCGTAGGATCACAGGCTCGCATTCTCTATGCAGATGCAGAGGGAAGATCAAAAATAGCACAAGCTTTTAATGATGCAATCGCACGTGAAGAAATAGGTCTTGTGATATTAGGACGCGATCATCATGATGTGTCTGGTACAGATTCTCCATATCGTGAGACGAGTAATATTTATGATGGAAGCCGCTTTACGGCAGACATGGCGATACAAAATATAATAGGCGATAGTTTTCGCGGTGCTACATGGGTAAGCATACACAATGGTGGTGGCGTAGGCTGGGGAGAGGTCGTAAATGGAGGTTTTGGTATGGTAATTGATGGTAGTAAAGAATCTGAAAGACGCTTACAGTCAATGCTTTTCTGGGATGTAACTGTCTCTTATACACATCTGACGCTGCCGACGAA
>CAJXSW010000034.1 GCA_913060645.1 uncultured Dokdonia sp.
GATAGGAGTCCGTCTCGTGGGCTCGGAGATGTGTATAAGAGACAGGTATCAGATAGCGCTTTGTAAAACCAAGATTATAATACATATAATATTGCTGCTTCTGAAAATACGCAAATGCCAAAACGCCTAAACCAGTGCCAAAAACTCCAAAAATAATGATGGTGGTAATTATCCCTACGGCGATACGTTCACTAGCGGGAACGTGGACAAGCCCAAATAGCAAGCAAATGCCTGCGGCGTATAAAGTTACATCACGATAATAGGTCCACATGGATTAAAAGTATGCTATCATGTCTAATCATATATTCAGACAAGACATATCTATATAAACCAAGATTATTGAACTTTAGTATAACATCAACACCCTAAGGTGAGTATAGCTAGAGCTGCATGTTTTTTAAGTACGCTATATTTTATAGACTCCCTTACCACCATGCTGAGCGATGACAAGGCTATTAAATTCCTTTAAAAATGATTTTTTATCTAAGGCATGCTTTTCTGCAGTTGCTCTTAGTCCTTTTTTCAGTGCGGCATTTTTCTTAAGAATGGAAACTAAAAACCAAATAAGTATAGCTATTATTAAGACTCCTAGGGTGAGCATTGTCATTTCTATAATATTCTTCTCTGAATAAGTAACACGTTTTCCAGCAATAAAAATGCTGTAAATACCAAATAGTCCAGCTACTGCAAAACCTACATATCTTACATTATAGGTGGTTTTCATAAACAATATATAGCTATCAACTTGGGCTTGAAGTTCTTGAGGCGGTAGCGTTGTTAGTATTGGAAATTCCTGTTGGTTTACATTCATTGTATTGTTCAATAAGTTTAGTGATTCCTTTTGTGAAAATTTTCATTCTAGTAAAAGAAGCCTGCAATATATCTACAAATGATAAGTACATGCAAGTGTTTAAAAAGAAAAAACTCATTAAGTAGCTATACCTAATGAGTTTTAAAAATATGTTATCGTAAAAGACTACACATCATCATAATCTACCACAATCGATGCTGAGGTAGGATGCGCCTGGCAGGTAAGTATTAATCCTTCGGCTACTTCTGAGTCTGTTAAGATTTGGTTTTGTGACATTACTGCTGTTCCTTCTGTTACACGCGCAATGCAGCTGCTGCATATGCCGCCTTGACAAGAATGTGGAGCATCTATGTCTTGATCTAAAGCTGCATCAAGAATGACAGCATCTTTCTCCATAGTAAATTCAAACTCCTCATCGTCACAAACTACTTTGATAGCAGTTTTACCATCTAGGTTGGCGTCAATAGTCACCTCTTCTGTACTTGCTGTAAAAAGTTCGAAGTGTATGTTTTCTTCTTTGGTGTCGTTTTCCTTAAGCACTTTAGAAACTTCTTTAATCATGGCTTCTGGACCACATAAGAAGTACTCGTTAAAGTCATTTGCCGCATATTTATTTTTCACTACAAAATTAACTGTAGCTTTCATTATACGTCCAAAATGTGCTCCATCTACTCGTGTTTGAGAGTAAATAAACTCTATAGAGAAACGATCTTTATATTGGTCACGTAAGGCTATTAACTCATCGCGGAACATAGCTTCTTCTTCGGTGCGGTTTCCGTACACTAGAACAAATTTACTATCTGCAGACTGTGATAAAGTAGTCTTAATCATTGATAAGATAGGCGTGATTCCTGATCCTGCGGCAAAGGCTGCGTAGGTTTGCGCTTTCGCGAAAGCGGAATTTTCAATTTTAAATCGTCCTTCTGGTGTATGAACATCCATGGTATCACCTTCCTTTAACTCACGGTTTGCATAGGTGGAAAAAGTACCATTCTCAACTTCTTTTATCGCAACAGTAAGTCCTTCTTGAGGAGTACTGCAAAGAGAATATGCGCGACGAACTTCCTCGCCATTAATTTGAGTTTTTAAAGTTATATATTGTCCTGCAGAGAAGTTAAAATTTTCTTTAAGCGAATCTGGAACAGCAAAAGTAACTGCCACAGATTTTTCTGTAACGCGCGTAATGCTCTGTATATGAAGTGTATGGAATTGTGACATTATGTTTTTTTTGTAAAAATACAAACGATTGCGTTTTGTATGTAACATTATCGAGAGTTTAAATACCTATACCTCGCTAAATAACCTGTAATTATGGTAAAACAATTTATAAGTCTAGAGTGGAAGGCTTTTTTTAGAAGTGCTTCTTTTCAAACCAACCTCGCTCTCAAGATCTTGATGATTTTTGGGGTGTTGATGATGATATTGTACTTAGGAGGTGCAGGTGTAGGACTCTATTTCCTTCTTGAGAAAATGGATCTTGAACCATTTGCTACGGTAAACATGTTTATGATTTATTACGTAGTGGGAGATCTCATTATACGATATATGGGTCAGAAAATGCCAGTGGTAAACATCAAGCCACTATTACTACTACCTTTTAAGAAAACCAAAATTGTGAAATTTGCACTAGGGAAGACGGTACTTTCTTTCTGGAACTGGATGCATGCATTTTTCTTTATTCCATTCTCTATTGTATTAATTACACAAGACTTTAATCCGCTGGGAGTATTGGTATGGCATATTGCAATGTTCTGTTTTATATATGCAAATAACTTTATCAATGTCTTTTTGAATGATAAGTTGTGGTTAGTAATAGGTGTGGGAGCACTTTTTGCTCTTTTAGGTGCTGCTCAGTATTATGAATATTTTGATATTACTGCTTTCACTCAGCCATTCTTTCAAGGGTTGTATGAAACTAAGTGGACGGTTATTTTCCCCATAGCACTACTTGCTGTGGTTGCAACCATCGCTTTTAAATATTTCTTAGCACGATTATACCTTGATGCAGGGCTGGCAAAAAAGGTGAGTGAAGCAAGCGGTGGAGATTTAGGATGGTTAGACCGTTTTGGGAAACAATCTACATTTCTCAAAAATGACATTAGACTCATAATGAGAAATAAACGCTCTAAGACTACTGTCTTTATGAGTATCATGTTTTTGTTTTATGGATTATTATTTTTTGGAGATGCGATAGAGGTATATAGTGGTCCGTTCTGGATGATGTTTGCTGCCGTATTTGTGTCAGGAGGGTTTTTGTTCAGTTTTGGGCAATTTGTTCCATCATGGGATAGTGCTTATTATCCGCTCATGATGACGCAAAATATCGCTTATAAAGAGTATTTGAAATCAAAGTGGTTACTGGTAGTAATTACAACTCTTATCTCTGCGATACTTTGTATTCCCTATGTTTATTTTGGGGTAGATGTGCTACTCGCCATCATTGTAGGTGCCATTTTTAATATGGGAATTAATGCACACTTGGTATTACTGGGTGGCGCGTTTATAAAAACGCCTATAGACTTACAGAGTGGTAAAAAAGCCTTCGGTGATAAGAGTTCTTTTAACCTTAAAACATTATTCGTGAGCTTGCCAAAAATGCTCGGCCCAATGGCGTTGTATGCTATAGGTCACTTTACAGTAGGTCCTATGCTAGGATATGCACTTGTTGCTATAGTAGGATTGATAGGTTTTGCCTTTAGGGATAAAGTGTTTAACCAGATTATTAAAATATATAAGAGCGAGAAGTATAAAACGCTTGAGGCTTACAAACAAACTAAATAACACAGATTATGATTACTATAAACAACTTATCAAAATCATATAACGGAGTAACAGTTCTCAATCTTGAAGGGTTTGAGATTCCTAGAGGTCAATCTTTTGGACTTGTTGGTAATAACGGAGCGGGTAAAACAACTCTCTTCAGCTGTTTACTAGATCTTATACAACCTAGTTCTGGGTATATAGAAAATGGAGGTGTAAAAGTACACGAAAGTGAAGACTGGAAAACACACACTGCATCTTTTATAGACGAGACTTTTCTCATAGGTTACTTAACACCAGAGGAATACTTTTACTTTATAGGGGACTTAAGAGGCGAGAACAAAGCAGATGTAGATGCGTTACTTGCAACTTTTGAAGATTTCTTTAATGATGAGATTATAGGAAAACGCAAGTATTTACGAGATCTCTCTAAGGGAAATCAGAAAAAAGTGGGTATTGTGGCTACGCTTATTGGCAAGCCTGATGTTATTATTCTTGATGAACCTTTTGCAAATCTTGATCCAACTACGCAAATAAGGCTTAAAGGAATCATCAAGCAAATGGCAATTGATAAAGAAGTAACGGTACTAGTTTCTAGTCATGACTTACAGCATGTTACAGAAGTTTGTGAGCGTATAGTTGTACTTGAAAAAGGAGAACTTGTAAAAGACATTATCACCTCACCAGCGACTCTTAAAGAGCTAGAAGCTTATTTTGCTGGTAATGAAGTAATCACAGAGGCGTAAGTTTTGGGTAAAAAAAATGGTCACAATAAAGTAACCATTTCCTAAGTTCCCCAACTTAATTGTTCAAACCTTTTAAGTGGTCTGAACTGTAAATGTACTAAAGTGCTTGCAATCAATGATGAACATAGGGTAATTTTTCTAAAAAATTTTCAAACGATTGCGTAAATATCTTTCTCAATGGTTATTTTTATTACGGAAGGCGCTTCTTACTAAATGAATGTTATTTAATTACTGATGGAAATCTTCGTTTTTTCGAAAAGAAACGTATTTTTACGAACCTCCATACTAATTACGGTAAATTACAGTTCCCTTTAGTAAAAACAAATAAGGTTTGAAATTACTCTTAAAACGTTTATTCTTTATTGGTGTTACTACACTATCTCTATCGAGTTGTTCTCGTAAGAACGATTCTTTTTTGAGCCGTAACTTCCATGCGGTTACAACAGAGTTCAATACATTGTATAATGGAAATGTAGCGCTTGAAGAAGGTAAAAATGCTCTTGTACAAACCTTCAATGATGACTACTGGGATATCTTACCTATTGAGCGTATTGCCTTTGAGGAAAACACTGCGTTAGGAGAAGAAAATAGAGATCCTAATTTTTTGCGGGCAGAGGAAAAAGCTATAAAAGCAATACAAAACCATGCTATGAAAATAGATGGAGAGGAACGCAACCCACAAATGGATGAAGCTTTCCTTTTATTAGGTAAAGCACGTTACTACGACCAGCAATTTGTCCCTGCTTTAGAGGCTTTTAATTATGTGCTAGCATATTACCCTAAAAGTAACAATATAGCACAAGCTAAGATCTGGAAAGAAAAAACAAATATCCGCCTTGAAAATAATGAGGTGGCTATTAAAAATCTTAAGCAAATTTTTAAAGTAGAAAAAAACTTAAAAGATCAAGACATTGCAGATGCTCATGCCATGCTTACACAAGCATATCTTAATCTTGGTATTCAAGATAGTGCATTTCAATATATCCAAAGTGCGGCAAAGCTCACAAGAAAATCTGAAGAGCGCGGACGCTATAATTATATTTTAGGCCAATTGTATAATAGAGTAGGTGAGTATTCGCTTGCAAATGAGGCTTTTCAAGATGTTATAGATCTTAATCGTAAAATTCCACGTAAGTATCATATAAATGCGCATTTAGAGCAAATACGCAATTATGACTATAATCTAGTAGATACACTAGTTATAAGGGAACGACTTGATAAAATGGTAGGTAATCGTGAGAACAGACCCTTTTTAGATAAAATCTACTATGCAAAGGCAGATTTCTTTATGAAAACAGGGCGAGAAGACTCTGCTATTGCAAATTATAATAAGTCGTTAAGACAAAGTAGTACAGATGATTATTTGCTTTCTAGAGATTATCTAGCACTTGCAGACTATAGTTTTGAGCAAGCCGCTTATAAAATTGCAGGAGCTTATTATGATAGTGTGATAGGTAAGATAAATGATCGTAGCCGTGAGTTTCGAACTATTACAAAAAAGCGTGAGAACCTTAATGATGTTATAGATTATGAAAACCTTACACAGCGCAATGACAGTATTATTGCCCTAGTTACACTTTCTGAAGATTCGCTTGCGGCTTATTTCGACAGCTATATTGCTCAAATTAAAGCAAAGAAAGCGGCAGATTCTATTGCGCGCATTGATAACATACGAAATAATGAGTTTTTTAATGCTTCAAGCAGTGGCGGAAGGGCAATAGGAGGTGAGCCAGGAGAATTTTATTTCTATAATGATGTAGCTGTTTCTTATGGGAAACAGTCTTTTGAAAGAAGATGGGGAAAACGTCGTCTGGTAGACGGGTGGAGGTTATCTTCCGTGCAGGCTGTACCTCTTAACTCAAGTACGTTACCCGTTGCATTAGATAACCCGGACCTTGATGGTGACAAAGAAATGACTGCGGCAGATTATATTGCAAGCTTACCAAGAGAAAAAAAGCAGGTAGATAGTTTGTTAAAAGAGCGTGACTTTGCATACTTTCAGCTAGGGCTTATTTACAAAGAGAAGTTCAAAGAATATCCTTTGGCAGCGCAGCGATTAGAAAAATTGTTGGCTTTTAATCCAGATGAAAAATTAGTGCTTCCTGCATTATACAATCTCTACCAAGTGTATGGGGCTATGGACGCTTCCGCGAAAGCGAACATTTATAAAAATAAAATCACAGCAGAATACCCAGATTCTCGTTATGCCACTCGTATTAATAACCCAGATACGCTATTAGAGGCAGATGCAGAGTCGCCAGAAGAAGTATATAAAGAATTATATAAGAGGTTCCAAAATCAAAACTTTGTAAACCTTGAGAGTGACTTAAATAAAAGAATAGATCAGTTTTATGGGAATCCATATTTGCCGAAATTTGAATTACTAAAGGCTACAGTCGCTGGTAGATATGAAGGTTATGATGCTTATAAAAAAGGGTTGAGCTATGTGGCACTTACTTACCCTCGCACAGAAGAAGGAAAAAAAGCACAAAGCTTATTACAAAATGCGCTGCCTACCATGAAGTTTGATCAGTTTGATGACGAGGCAATTGCAATTAACTATAAAATAGTCTACCCATTTAATAACAGTAATATTCAAGGAGCAAAGGATTTACAGAAGAAGCTTTTAGAAAGCTTTGATGAGGTGGGTTATACAGAGCTCTCAACCTCTATTGATGTTTATGATGCACAACAATCGTTTGTTGTAGTTCATTTTTTAAGTAGCCGTAGTCAGGCAGAAGGTCTAGTAGAGTTGCTTCGTACTAATAAAGATATTTTGATAACATTACCTAGTATGGTAATCGCTTCAGAGAATTATAAAATAATTCAAATGCATAAAAATCTTGATGCTTATAAAGCGCAAGATTCAAATTAACTGACTAATTTTTTACCGATGTTTTCAGACAATAAGAAAGGAAAAGGACCTGACCTCACTAACCAGCAGAACCGCATAAGCCAGGGCACAACTCTCAAAGGAGATGTTACCTCAGAAGGTGGTTTTCGTATTGATGGTGAGATACATGGTAATATTACATCACCTAATAAAATTGTTATAGGAAAAACAGGTGTGGTCATAGGAACTCTTATTTGTAATGATGCAGATGTAGAAGGTAAGATAGAAGGTAAATTAGAAATTAAAAACCTTCTTTCTATTAAAACAGCTGCTCATATTGAAGGCGAAGTAATTACGGGTAAACTGGCTGTAGAGCCAGGAGCAACCTTTAATGCATCTTGCGTTATGAAAGGAAGCGTAAAATCATTGTCAAATGGCAAAGGAAAAGAAGAACGTTCAGCTTAATAAATGGGTGAAATTTTCCACCATACCTTTCCAGATGGGTGTAACTATCTACCTAGGTAATTTGTTAGGAAAATGGCTCGATGTTCGGTATGAGGCAAATTGGCTAGAGACTACAATCACATTATTATCAGTTTTTCTTTCCATATATATAGTAATCAAAGGAGTAATACAACTTAACAAGTAGTCGTGATAAAAAAATTACTCTTGTATGTAATCATTGCTGTAATCACTTTTTTTATAAGTTACGGCTTGCATAATTACTTGCTAACGTCACTAGATAGCTCCCCTTCTTACAGATTGAGAGATGTATATATCTTTCATGCTTCATTATCTCTATTTTTTGTTTTAACATTTGAGCTTATAATTTATTTTTTAAAAGAGTTTAAGGATCAAATAGGATTTTTATACCTAGGATCTATAGTTTTAAAAATGATGCTCTTCTTTGTAATTTTTAGAGAATTGCTGTCTACAAGCTTGCAATTAACAAAGTCAGATAAATTATCATTACTCATTCCTATTACTATTTTCATAATTTATGAGGTGATGGTGGTTGTTAAAATGCTAAACAGAGCGGATTAATTTTGAAATAATTAAGAAATGCATTTTATTTTCAAGAAAATGAGTATTTTTGCACAAAATTTAAGGTTACGTTATTTATTGAAAATTTAAGAATGAAGGTAGCATCAAAATCAATCACACTTTTAGTATTAGTTTTTGTTCTTAGTATTCCCTTTTACGCTTTCGCGAAAGCGGATGCTGGAAAGACTGGAGAAAAAGGAAATCCAGTTAATACTAAAGAGGAGGTAAAGGCTTATATACAGCATCACTTAAAGGATTCTCACGACTTCCATTTATTCTCAACTTTTGATGATAATGGAGTAGAGCATCACTGGGGTTTCCCACTTCCTGTAATGTTATGGGGAGAAAATGGTTTTACTGCATTCATGTCTTCAGAGTTTCATCATGATGATGAAGGACAGGTAATCGTAACTAAGGGAGAAAGCCGCTTTGTGAAAAATCACGGTCGTATCTATGAACTTGAAGCAGGAGCAACAAGTCTTACTTATGATGAAGATCACCACGCTACAAATGCTTCAAAACCTTTTGATCTTTCAATAACAAAAAGTGTTTTTGGTATCTTACTAATAGGACTTTTAATGTTAATCTGGTTCTCAGGACTAGCAAGACAATACAAGAAAAAAAATATCCCAACAGGATTTGCACGAGTACTTGAGCCTCTAGTAATTTACGTGAGAGACGAGATCGCAAAACCAAACATTGGGGAGAGCTACAGAAAATTTACTGGATACCTTCTTACGGTATTCTTCTTTATCTGGATACTTAACCTTGTAGGTTTAATGCCATTTGGCTTTAACGTTACAGGTCAGATCGCGGTAACTGCAGCACTTGCTGTTATTACATTAGTGATTTACGTATTTAGCGGTAACAAGCATTTTTGGGGTCACATGTTATGGATGCCAGGTATACCTTATATTTTTAGACCTCTATTAGGTGTTATTGAGCTTGCAGGTACATTAATTATTAAGCCCTTTTCATTGTTAGTACGTTTATTTGCAAACATCACGGCAGGTCACACGGTTGTTATGAGTCTTGTTGCGGTGGGAATCTTATTACAAGATTCACTTAGCGTTGCAGGATCTACCATAGTATCATTATTCTTATCACTATTTATTATGCTTATTGAATTGCTAGTAGCATTCTTACAGGCGTATATATTTACTACATTGTCAGCATTATTTATTGGTATGGCCGTAGCAGATGATCATCATGACGAGGAGTTACATGACGAGCATGGCGAAACGATAGAGGATACAGAAGTTATCCGTAAGAACTTCACTTAATTAAGAATTTTTATTTGTTTAATTTTTTATATACACTATTATGTCTTTAGCATTAGTACAAGAAGTAGCACCAATGTTCCCAAATTTAGTAGGAGCTGGTCTAGTAGTAATTGGAGGTGGTATCGGTCTTGGTAAGATTGGTGGAGCTGCAATGGAAGGAATTGCTCGTCAGCCTGAGGCTGCTGGTAAAATCCAGACTGCGATGATTATCGTTGCTGCACTTTTAGAAGGACTTGCATTTGGAGCGCTTATATTAGGAGCTTAATCCAGATCAACTCTAAAAATTCAACTTCCTGTAACGGTTGGTTACAGGAGTTGAATTTAATTAAACAAAGATTATAAGAACACAGAACCACTTTTGAGATGGAACAATTATTAGAGAATTTTTCACTTGACCTGTTTGTAAAACAAACAATCCTTTTCTTATTGCTTATTTTCCTTATGGTAAAATTTGCTTGGAAACCTATTATGAGCGCACTTAATGAGCGTGAAGAAGGAATACAAGGAGCTCTTGATGCTGCAGAAAATGCAAAGAAAGAGATGGCAAGTCTTCAAGCAGATAACGAGAAGCTTTTAAAAGAAGCTAGAGCAGAGCGTGAAGCGATGCTTAAGGAAGCTCGTGAGGTGAAGACTAAAATGATAGATGACGCAAAGGTAGAAGCTAAAGACGCTGCAGATAAAATGGTAGCTCAAGCACAAGCAGCTATTGAGGCAGAGCGTAAGAGCGCTATCGCAGATCTTAAAGGTCAGGTTGCAGCACTTTCTGTAGAGATTGCAGAGAAAGTTGTAAAAAATGAGCTTTCTGATAAAGAAAAGCAACTAGGTCTTGTAGACAAGATGCTAGGTCAAGCAACATTAAACTAACAGATTTTAAGCCGCTATCACTATGAGTAGAGCAGCAATACGATATGCAAAAGCAGTACTAGATCTTGCAAAAGATAATGGATCTGTAGAGGCAGTTTTAAATGATATGAAATCTGTAAAGGCTACAATTGAAGGAAGTAAAGAACTTCGCAATGCCTTAAACAGTCCTGTAATAAAAGCAGACGATAAGCGCGCTGTATTACGTCAGGTATTTACAGACGGTACAAAAGAGACATTAGGTCTTGTAGATGTTCTTGTAGATAATAGTAGAGCAAATTTACTAGGTGGTGTGGCAGATAGTTTTATTGCAGAGTACAATAAAAGCAATAAGATTGAGAGTGCTACAGTAACTACAGCAGTAGCTTTAACTCCAGAACTGGAGACTAAAGTTCTTGCAAAAGTAAAAGAGCTTACAGGAAGCACTAATGTAACTCTTACAAACGAGATTGATGAGAGCATCATAGGTGGTTTTGTATTAAGAGTAGGTGATACACAATACAATGCAAGTATCGCTAGCCAGTTAGGCAAGTTAAAAAGAGAATTTAGTAACAGTTTATAAATAAACGGCTCATCGTGAGGTGAGAAAATTTTCGCGAAAGCGGACTTATAAATTTAGATCAAATGGCAGAAGTTAAACCAGCAGAAGTTTCGGCAATTTTAAAGAAACAACTTTCAGGTTTTGAAGCAACAGCTTCCCTTGACGAAGTAGGAACAGTACTAACTGTGGGTGATGGTATCGCTCGTATTTACGGACTTGCAAACGCACAATATGGTGAGCTTGTAGAGTTTGAAAGCGGTCTTGAGGCAATTGTTCTTAACCTTGAAGAAGATAACGTAGGGGTTGTACTCTTAGGTACTTCTTCATCTATTAAAGAAGGTGATACCGTAAAACGTACACAACGTATCGCATCTATCCAGGTAGGTGAAGGTATTACTGGGCGTGTGGTAAACACGTTAGGTCTTCCTATTGATGGAAAAGGGCCTATCGCTGGAGAAACTTATGAGATGCCACTTGAGCGTAAAGCGCCTGGTGTTGTTTTTCGTGAGCCAGTAACAGAGCCATTACAAACAGGTATTAAGGCAATTGATGCTATGATACCAGTAGGTAGAGGGCAGCGTGAGCTTGTAATTGGTGACCGTCAGACAGGTAAGTCTACTGTTTGTATTGACACTATCCTTAACCAAAAAGAATTTTACGATGCTGGTGAGCCAGTACACTGTATATATGTAGCTATTGGACAGAAAGCTTCTACTGTTGCACTTATTGCACAGGTACTAGAAGATGCTGGAGCAATGGCATACACAACTATTGTAGCGGCAAATGCATCAGATCCTGCAGCAATGCAAGTATATGCACCATTTGCAGGAGCTGCAATTGGAGAGTACTTTAGAGATACAGGTCGTCCTGCACTAATCATTTATGATGATTTATCTAAGCAAGCAGTTGCATACCGTGAGGTATCACTTCTTCTTCGTCGTCCACCGGGACGTGAGGCATACCCTGGAGATGTATTCTTCTTACACTCTAGATTACTTGAGCGTGCTGCAAAGGTGATTAATGATGATGCTATTGCAAAAACAATGAATGATCTTCCAGATAGTCTTAAACCTATCGTAAAAGGAGGAGGATCACTTACTGCACTTCCTATCATTGAGACACAAGCGGGTGACGTATCTGCTTATATCCCTACAAACGTAATTTCTATTACAGATGGGCAGATCTTCTTAGATGGAGATTTATTTAACTCTGGTGTACGTCCAGCTATTAACGTAGGTATCTCGGTATCACGTGTAGGAGGTAATGCACAGATTAAGTCAATGAAGAAAGTATCTGGTACACTTAAGCTTGATCAAGCAGCTTTCCGTGAACTAGAAGCGTTTGCAAAGTTTGGTTCTGATCTAGATGCTGCTACCCTTAACGTAATTGAAAAAGGAAAGCGTAACGTAGAGATACTTAAGCAAGCAGAAAACACGCCATTTACAGTAGAGGATCAGATTGCAATTATTTATGCAGGATCTAAAAACTTATTACGTGACGTGCCTGTAAATAGAGTTAAAGAATTTGAAGCAGAATATATCGAGTTCTTAAACGCAAAGCACAGAGGTATCCTTGATACACTTAAGTCTGGAAAGCTTACAGATGAAGTTACAGATACACTAGTAGCAGTAGCAAAAGACCTATCTGCAAAGTATATCTAAGAGTATTTCGCTTTGGCGAAAAATGTAATTCAACAACTCCCGCGCGAGCGGGAGACTTGTCAAAATTAAAGACAAATCGTGATGTTCAAGATGTAATGCTTGAGACTACGGGAATTTAAAGAAGATGGCAAACTTAAAGGAAATAAGAAACAGAATTTCATCGGTATCTTCTACGATGCAGATCACTAGTGCCATGAAAATGGTATCTGCTGCAAAGTTGAAAAAGGCACAAGATGCAATTACAGCAATGCGCCCATATTCTGATAAGCTTACTGAGCTTTTACAGAACTTAAGCGCTACACTAGATGCAGATTCTGGAAGTAAACTTGCAGAAGATCGTGAGATAAAAAAGGTACTTATAGTAGCTATTTCATCAAACAGAGGTCTTGCAGGAGCTTTTAATACAAATATTATCAAAGGTGTTAATGCACGTGTTGCCGCAAAGTATGCTGGTAAAGAGGTGCACTTAGTTACATTAGGAAAAAAGGCTGATGCTATTTTAGCAAAGACTTTTAAGGTAATCGAAAATAACAATGATATTTACGATGATCTTACTTTTGATAATGTAGCCGCAATTGCAGAAGATCTAATGGCTCGTTTTGAAGCTGGTGAATACGATCGCATTGACATTATCTACAATAAATTTAAGAACGCAGCAACTCAAATTGTAACTCCAGAGCAGTTTCTACCTATTGTAGCAACCGTACAAGAGGAAGCAGCAGCAACTGCAGATTATATATTTGAGCCTTCTAAAGAGGAAATCGTTGAAGGATTAATCCCTAAAGCTTTAAAAACACAACTTTTTAAAGGAATTAGAGATTCTGTAGCATCAGAACACGGTGCGCGTATGACTGCCATGCACAAAGCAACAGACAACGCAACAGAGCTTAGAGATGCGCTTAAATTACAATATAACAAAGCACGTCAAGCTGCTATTACAAACGAGATTTTAGAGATCGTAGGTGGAGCAGAAGCTTTGAATAACTAGTATTGACTTAAATAGTACTATTATAACTCATAGAGTAAACCCCAATCGGTAACGGTTGGGGTTTTTTATGCACATCATTTTGGGGTAATAGCGCCTAGGCGCTGCATTTAAATGAAGTCATATCCGCAAGAATAATCTTTACTATCTTTATGGCAAGGGTTTTGAATATAAACTCAAAACAACCAATTATGAAAATGTACAAACTAGTAGCGCTTTTAAGCATAGGATTCTCCTCATTATTACTCACACAATGTAAGTCTACTGCTGTGTCAGATACTCAACAAACTATGGTCCTATCTCAACCAGCTTTTGCATCAAGTCCAGCATATTATAATACGTATGTTGCTGGCATGTCTCAGGGAGGCTCGGGAATAGAGTTCTATTTAGACATAGAAGCATTAGAAGCAGATGTGGTATTAGAAAACGTATATTTTCGCGAAAGCGTAGGAAAAATTATGCGTGGTAGTGATAACTACATTGCTCGCTTTAGAACAGACCAAGGTTCTAATCAAGATATAGTGATGTCTGATAATGCAGAAGATGAGGCAGTAAATACTCCTCCCGTTAAAAATGATACATTTCCATTTACATTATCACCATCTGAAGCTGGTATAACTTACCGCGATAATGGAGTGCTTAAATACGCTAAAATCGCAAACGTGGTAGAGAAAGAAACTAAAGCCTACCCTAGTCAGAAACCACGTGGCGGTCGTAACTAGTTGCTAGTATAATTTCTGTACTTTTGGCTACTTAAATACATAATTATTTGAGTTCTCTTAAAAGCCTTTTCAAACACACCTTTGTGTATGGTCTCGCGACGGTATTACCGCGCGTACTTACGGCTCTACTCACACGTCTCTATACTGGATATTTGCCAGATAAGGAGGCTTTTGGAGAAGTGACTATCGTATTTTCTTATGTAATGATACTCAACGTGCTTCTTACCTACGGGATGGAAACCGCTTTTTTTAGATTTTTTAATGATGATAAGTATAGTGCTAAGACGCTATCTACATCCCTTATAGCCTTACTGGTTTCTACAGTTGCATTCACAATTATAGCATTTTTGGGTATTGATACGCTATCTCAAATATCCGACGTTCCCGCTGTATACTGGCGATGGGTCATCCTCATTATTGCATTTGATACACTTACAGTTATCCCTTTTGCATATATGAGAGCGCAAAAGAAGTCGGGAACATATGCACTAATTAAATTGCTCAATGTTGTTATCTCAACGGGACTATCTGTAATTCTTTTAGTATGGCTACCTGGTTTAGATGGTGTTGCTAGTTGGTTACCTTCAGACAAGATAGAACTCGTTTTTATTGCACTTTTCTTACCAAGTGTGCTCACTTTTTTGATTGTAATCAAGCCATACTTTGTAAAGTGGTCTTTTGACGTAGGCTTGTGGAAGAAGATGCTTACATACGGAGCACCCATATTGCTAGCAGGGCTTGCTTTTGCAATAAATGAATCTTTTGATAAGATCTTATTAGAAAAATTACTACCAGATGATATTGCTAAAGGGCAAGTGGCTATTTATGGAGCCTGCTATAAACTCTCCATTGGTATGACTCTGTTTGCTACTGCATTTAGAATAGGGATTGAACCTTTCTTTTTTAGCGAAGCAAAAAATGAAAATGCACAAGTCATGTATGCTCAGATTACAAAAGCATTTGTAGTTTTAGGCTCTATAGCATTATTTGCTTATGTTGTATTAGTAGACGTAGTAAAGGTGATTTTGCTAGATGGAGAAGAGTACTGGGAAGGCATGTACATCGTGCCACTCATTCTCGTAGCATACCTGTTTTTTGGAATTTATCAAACACTATCCGTATGGTATAAAGTGACAGATAAAACTAGATATGGTGCATACATTTCTGTAGGCGGTGCTATTCTCACTGTTGTTATAAATGTAACGTTAATACCTACGATAGGATATCTCGCCAGTGCCATCGCTACCTGTAGTGCTTATGGATTAATGATGGTAGTGTCTTATCTCATGGGGCGTAAACATTTAGCAGTTCCTTATGATGTAAAAAATATACTTTTGTACCTAGTCATGAGTATTGCATTTTCTTGCGTTTTCTTTTATGGTTTTAGAGATTATTTTGGTGTTGGGAGCTTGCCATTGTATCTTGTAGGAGTTGGTATGATTGTAGTTTTAATAGGCTTTATTAGCTTTCGCGAAAAAGAGCTTTTATTAAGATTGTTGAAAAGAAAATAAAGTTAGCGCTAGTGAATTATGAGCTTACTAAGCTTTTTTATAAAGTGTTTACAGCTATATCGAACAGCGTTGAACGAATGAATTCAACTCATAGTTTAATAAAAACACCGCAGTTGCGGAATTGAAATAGATTATAATGAAGATTAAAGTAATTAATAAAAGTGCACACGCACTTCCTCACTATGAAACCATTGCTAGTGCAGGAATGGATTTACGCGCAAATATTACAGAGTCAATCACGATAGGTTCATTAGAAAGAGCCATTATTCCTACAGGAATATTTATGGAACTTCCTATAGGTGTTGAGGCACAAGTAAGACCACGTAGCGGACTAGCTGCCAAAAAAGGGATCACCGTACTCAACGCTCCTGGAACCATAGATGCAGATTATAGAGGAGAAGTAGGAGTAATTCTTGTGAATCTATCTAATGAACCATTTACAATTGAAAATGGCGAGCGCATTGCACAAATGGTCATAGCAAAGCACGAGCAAGGACAATGGGAAGAAGTTACAGAACTTTCAACTACAGATCGTGGTGAAGGCGGTTTTGGGAGTACAGGAGTAAAATAAATTCCTACGTAGGTAAGAATTGCTCTCTCGAAAAGCAATAAGTATTAAATTCCATGTAAATGGAATAAATAAAGATTTATAAAAGATGAAGATAATAGTACCAATGGCCGGACTCGGCTCGAGATTAAGACCACATAGTTTAACAATACCTAAACCACTAATTCCTGTTGCAGGAACACCTATTGTGCATCGTTTAGTGCGTGATATTGCAAAAATTTTAAAGCAACCAGTAGACGAGATTGCTTTTATACTTGGTGATCCTACATTTTTTGGAGATGCTGTAATTGCACAACTTGAGGAACTTGCACAAAGCCTTGGTGCAAAAGCATCTATTTATCGTCAGGGAGCGCCATTAGGAACTGGTCACGCAATCATGAGTGCAGAGCCTTCTTTAACCGGTCCTGCGGTAATCGCATATGCAGATGCACTAATACGAGCAGATCTGGAGCTAGATCCAGAAGCAGATAGTGTTATATGGACAAAGAAAGTACCTAACCCTGAGGCTTACGGAGTTGTAAAACTTAATGACAATGAAGAAATTGTAGAGCTTGTAGAGAAGCCAGAAACATTTGTATCTGACCAAGCTGTTATAGGTATATATTATTTTAAGGATGTAGCCGTTCTTAAAGAGAAGCTTCAAGAAGTGTTAGATGAAAATCTAATGAATGGAGGTGAATACCAGATTAACGATGGTATAAAGAAAATGATGGCAGAAGGGCGTATTTTCAAAACGGGAACCGTTACAGAGTGGATGGATTGTGGTAATAAAGAAGTAGCTATAGATACTAATTCTAAGATGTTACAGTTCTTACACGATGAAAAAGAAGAGCAACTAATTGCAGACTCTGTGGTAAATGAGAACTCAACTATTATTGAACCTTGTTTTATAGGTGAAAACGTAGTTCTTAAAAATTGTACTATAGGTCCAGGTGTTGCGATAGGAGCTGGCACAACTATTGAAGATAGTACCATAAGCCATAGCTTAATCCAAAAGGATAGTGTTATTAAAAACGCACAGTGGACAGAAGCCATGATAGGTAACAAAGTACAGTATAACGGAGAGCACACGCGTGTAAGTCTTGGAGACTACACAGTGATGAAATAATCTAAAGTGATGAATAAAGGAATTTACATACTCATATTAACGGTGTTTTTTACGCTTTCTCGAAAGCGTATGAACGCACAGCAACCGCAAGAGGTAACACCTTTTGCAGATGAGAATGTGGATGACTTAGGTGATGTGTCAGATGCATTTCAAACCGCTTTTTTTGAAGCTCTTAAGCAAAAGGGGATTGAAAATTATGAACGCGCCATCACATCATTAAATAAGTGCATCGCTGTAGAGCCTGAACTTGCCGTACTATATTTTGAAAGAGGTAAAAACCAAGTGTTTCTCAAAAACTATGATGAGGCTGCCTTAGATTTTAATACTTACTTAGGTATCAAGCCTAATGATGTAGATGTTTTAGAGGCACTATATGAAGTTCATTTCCAGCAGCAAGATTATGAGGCTGCAGCTACCACAGTAAAAAAGCTTATCGAGTTTGATGTGCAGTACAAGGAAGATCTTGCACGCATCTATACAAGTACGAAGCGATACGAAGAAGCACTTGACCTCATTGAAGAGCTAGATGACGAGATAGGAAGTGACATATATCGAGATCGATTAAAGAGCAAATTATATGCGCTTTCTGGTAATACGAATAGACAGGTAAAGGAGATAGAAAAAAATATTGCTTCTAATCCAAAGAGCGAGGCAGAGTACCTCAAACTTATATTACTGTACAGTGAGCAAGGCGACACTCAAAAGGCATATGAAACGGCACTTGAGTTGCAAAAGGTAAATCCTTATGCAGACGAAGTTCACTTAGCGTTATACAAGTTCAACCTTAATGATGGGAAGATAGATGAAGCAATTGCTTCTATGCAAAAGGTACTTGAGAGTACGCGTATGAGTCCGCCAGCAAAGCATCGCGTGCTTAATGATTTTGTACTTTTTGTAAATAGAAACCCTAAGTACGAGCCGGAGCTAGAGCAAGCTATTGCAATTTTTGACACGCAAGTAGCAGATGCAAATATGTATCAAGAGCTAGCTACGTATTACATTCAAAAAGGAAATAAAGCGAAGGCATTGCCATACCTTATTAAGGCGTTAGATAGTGAGCCAGAAAATCTCGAACTTATAAAAAACACAAGTTTATTATTGCTAGACGCAGGTGATTTTGAAAAAGTAGAAGATGTAGTGGCAGATGGTCTTGATCTATATCCATCGCAGCCATTATTGTATCTTACTTATGGCGTGGCATTAAATAAACAAGGTAAGTTCAAAGCTGCTATTGATCAGCTGGAACTGGGTGTAGATTATATTATTGAAGATTTGATTATGGAGATGGACTTTTACAAGCAACTAGGTGATGCACACATTGGTGATGGTGATGCTGCAAAAGCAGATCGTTATTATAGCAAAGTAAAAGAACTTAAAGCACAAGGAAATTAATGAGGAAGCTAGGCTACATATTATTAGTAATAGTGCTCGCAAGTTGCGGTGGTGCAAAGAAAGTTACTACTACAGAGACAGTAAAAGATGTTTCATCTAAGCGTCTTGTAAAGGAATATTATAATAATGCGATAGATTTTACAACTTTTGATGCTCGTACAAAAATTAAGTACAGAGATAAAAAAGGAACAAAGCCTACAGTTACTCTTACTATCCGTATTGAAAAGGATAAACAAATCTGGATGAATGCCTCTTTGATAGGCTTTTCTGGTGCTCGTGCTTTAATAACTCCACAAAAGGTGCAGTTTTATGATAAGCTCAACAATCAATACTTTGACGGTGACTTTGCCTTTTTAAGTCAGTATCTAGGGGTCGAAATAGACTTTTTCCAACTGCAACGTTTACTCACTGGGCAAACTGTTTATGATTTGAGAGAAGGGAAGTATACATTTAAGGAAACTCAAAATGGCTACGAGGTTACCCCAAGAATGCAACTTGATGAAGTGAATTTATTCTTTGGGATTAATACTCAAAACTTTGTTACTCAAGAACAACGTATAGAGCAAAAGGATAATGGAGGATCACTTGATATTGCATATGGTGATTATAAAGAAGTAGGAAATAAGATCTTTCCTTACTTGCTAGATATCCTTGCAGATGATGGTAAGAACCAATCTCAAGTGCAAATAGAGTATCGCGATATAGATTTAAACGGAGAGGTACGCATGCCATTTTCTATTCCTTCTGGATACCAAGAAATCAAGCTCAATGCAAAAAAGTAAGTTAGCATACATCTTTATTGTAAGCTGTTTCTTGACGTTATTTATGTCACAAGCAGCCTTTGGGCAGTCTGCAAAGCAAAGACAGCTAGAACAGCGCAGAGAGGCTCTTAAAAAGGAAATGCAACAGTTGCAACGTTTGCGCGAAACAAATAAAAAGAAAGAGGTTTCTATCCTCACACAAGTAGAAGACCTTGACACAAAAATTAGACTTAGATCAGATCTTATCAAGGTCACAAATAGTCAAGCAAATTTGCTCACTCGGGAGATTAATGAGAACCTCGAGAAAATGGAAAACCTACGCAAGGAACTTACCATACTCAAAGATGATTATAGCGATATGATTCGTAAGTCTTATAAGAGCAAGAGCGGGCAAAGTAAGATTATGTTCCTCTTATCTAGTGAGAGCTTCAAACAAGCATATAAGCGTACGCAATACATGAAGCAGTATGCAAATTATCGCAAGAAGCAAGGCTTGCAGATTAAGGAGCGCACGACGCTTATTCAAGAAACAAATAAGAAGCTAGTTAGACAAAAAGGTGATAAGGAAGCCCTCATTGCAGAGAATCGTATAGCTAGACGAGAGCTCGATAAAGAGAAGGAACGTCAAGATGAACTTGTAAAAGAGATTCGAAAAAAATCAAGTAGTTACATTGCCCAGATTAAAACGAAACAACAAGAGGCAGATCGTATAGATAGACAAATAGATAAACTCATTGCAGATGCTATTGCAGCGAGTAATAAAAAAGCTGGAAAGTCGGCTAGCAGTAAGACATTTGCCATGACTCCTGCAGAGGTTGCACTAGCCAAAGAGTTTTCTGGAAACAAAGGAAGATTAATATGGCCAGTAATGCGAGGTAGAGTCACTCGTCGCTTTGGTAAATCTGCACACCCTACGCTTCCTGGTATTACACTTACTAATAGTGGTGTAGATATTGAGACAGAACCAGACGCAGCAGTGAGAGCTGTGTTTGCCGGAGAGGTTACTCAAATACAAGATATGCAAGGAGGTACTATTACTGTTTTTATACGTCATGGAGATTATCTCACTGTCTATACAAACCTTAAGAGTATCAAGGTGAAGCAGGGCGACCAAGTTTCTTTTAAACAAGAGATAGGTCAAGTCACGCGCAATGCCTTCAGCGGTAAGAGTGTTCTTAAATTTTCGGTGCGTAAAAACACTTCAAAGCTCAACCCATCAGACTGGGTACTTAATATGTAATCTTTTTTATACGCTTTCGCGAAAGCGTAACACTTATTACTATTTGGCATTTACCTAGATTATTTTGTAATAAGCTTAACACAAGAGTGTTAGACATGGTGTAATTTTAGGGGTATGAGACATTATATCTACCTACTCTTCTTATGTATCACCTCGTTTATGAGCGCTCAAGCAACCCCAGCCTCTGGAGAATCATTTTTAAATATTAAGGCTGTAGGAGCTATAGCTAATAATGTGGGAGAACTCAACAAGGAATTTTATGACCAAACACGTACGCTATTTGTGGGCGCCTCTGTAGGTTATAAATCCATGATACAAATGGGTATATCAAGATCAAGAGTAGGCAATGATGAAGTGCTTGAGTTTCCGCTTATTTTTAGATATCAGGCTACAAAGGGTATAAGCACTTATATGGGATTACAAGGACAAGTGGTGAGAGGACTTAATACTAATGGGGCGATGTTTACAGAACTTTCTCCTACCATGGGAGTTGATGTGCAATTTACACCAGAGTGGGATGCAGGCATTCAGTTTTTTACACCTGTATATAAAAATGATGCAGCTCCTGCACTTAACTACGAGTTGTCACATCCTATAAAATTAAGAACGGGTATTAAGTTCTAGTCTAAGCACTCTTAGTAATGTAAGTTTTAGGATAACCATAACATTTTTTAATATTCTCTTATTACAATAAAGCGCTCATTAAAAGTAATTTAGTAGTGAACTTAAAAAGAGAAGATTATGAACAGCACAGAACTAGAAGGAAAGTGGAATCAAGTAAAAGGAGATTTTAAACAGAAATACGGAAAGCACTTTGACGACGACGAGACATTTGCAGATGGAAAATTTGATGAAGTTGTAGGTCGTATCCAAGAAAAAACTGGAAAAACCAAAGAAGCTATTAAAGAAGAAGTAGAAAAGTGGTAACCACCACAAGCATAAAAAAAGCCTCCAATTGGAGGCTTTTTTGTGTTATATAAATAAAGCTTTAAGCTCTGTTGCGTCTTCTGGTTTCATCTTACCAGCGAGCACAAGCGATAGTTGCTTGCGTCGCAGTGCGGCGTCATATCGTTTCTTCTCAAGATCAGACTCTGGAGTTACCTGTGGTACTAAAACTGGGATTCCTTGTTCATCTACGGCAACAAAGGTATAGATTGCTTCATTAGCCTGCGATTTTAAGCCGCTCTCACGGTCTTCTATCCACACATCAATCACTATCTCCATAGAGGTTCTAAAAGCGCGAGAAATCTTTGCTTCTACAGTTACTACACTTCCTAGAGGAACCATGCGGTTAAAGGCTACGTGGTTTACAGATGCAGTTACTACAATACGACGAGAGTGTCGTCTTGCAGCAATACTTGCAGCTCTATCCATACGAGCGAGTAACTCACCTCCAAAGAGATTACCCAAGGGGTTAGTCTCACTAGGTAGTACTAAATCTGTTAGTGTTGTTTTTGAATCAGTAGGCGTACGTGCTTGCATTACATTTCAATTTTGGCGCAAAGGTACATCAAACTCGAAAGGTTAAAAATGAAAATCTAATAAAGGATTATTCCATTTCTTGCACAAGAAGCCACGCTTCCTTATTATCTGTGCTGCGTATAGATTTTAGCGCAGCAAGTGCTTCTTGAGAGTCTGTATAGCTTCCATACACTACTTGATGAAGGCCATATTTATTAGTTCCTATCTTGCGAGCCTTAAAACCTTGTTCTGTAAGTTGGTCCACACGTGTTTGTGCATTTTCTTCCATACGGAAAGCTCCTGCAACAATATGATAGCTCCCTACAGGCTTAGTAAGTGATAGCTTAATCGCTGGTAGCGGATTAGGTATCTCAAAAGTAGCTTCTTGAATTTTATCTTCTAGTTGCTCTTTTGCCTCTTGATGAGAAACATAGTTATACTGCTCAACATCTTTTACATAGTTAAATCCTACAGCGCCTATAAGGCCAAAAGTTATTACAGCCGCAGCTGCATACTTCATCCACGAGCTCGTTGCCTTGCGTTCTGGAGTAAAAGCTATAGGAGTTGTGCTTTCTAGAGCAGTAACTTCTTCTTTGTATACTTCTCTTAAAATCTCTGGAGAGGTAAATGAAGAAAGACCAAAAGAATCTGTAAGATAATTAAGGTGGTATGATGGCTCAAATTGTAACCTGCTTTCTGTGTCTAGAGAAAGAGTACCTATGTTTGATAGTGTTTGCGCTTCTCCCTTGTGAAGACTGTCAAAAAGAAAACGAACGTATGTTTTAATACGAGTACTCGCTTCCTCATGAGGGATCATCTCAGTTTTAGAAATATAATTTGCTAGCAATCCATCACTATCTGTAAGTTGCGCGTTAAAAGAAAGTTTCTTCTTAGGCGGG
This sequence comes from uncultured Dokdonia sp., assembly GCA_913060645.1. Taxonomy (GTDB): domain Bacteria; phylum Bacteroidota; class Bacteroidia; order Flavobacteriales; family Flavobacteriaceae; genus Dokdonia. The sequence continues at coordinate 23,188 of CAJXSW010000034.1, forward strand.
TAGAAGGCATGGGTTGTTGAGTGAATCTGTGCACTCTGGATTTGAGTCAAAAACGCCCCAAAACCAGGTAATATCACACATTCATATCTATATAATAAATCGCTTATGTACTGATCTAACTGCATAATTCAAAATTAATCAAAATGCACAACCCTCCAAGATTTAGTGATTTATTTTATTAACAGATATAATAGTTGTTACTTAGATGTCTTAAAATCAACAGTTAATGTCCGAAAAAGAATTACTTTCCTTGCTTACATTACAACATACTCCTAATCTGGGTGATGGTACTATCAAGAAATTAATACAACAATTTGGGAGTGCAGAGGAGGTACTAAAACAGCCTAAAACCACGCTTCTCAAAATAGATGGGATAGGAAATCATAAACTTAGTGCCTTTGGTGAAGAAAAGTATTACGCTTTCGCGAAAGAAGAGCTTTCATTCATTCAGTCTAATGATATTAAGGCAACTACCTACACGGACCCAGACTATCCGCAGCGGTTGAAATATTGTATAGACGGACCTGTTGTTCTCTTTTCTAGAGGAAACATTAACTGGAATAATCCGCGCATCATTAGTATTGTGGGCACTCGTAAAATCACTACTTATGGTGAGCAATTTTTGAAAAAGTTTATAAGAGAGATAGCTCCGCTTAATCCGCTTATTATTTCGGGATTTGCTTATGGAGTAGATATTACAGCACACAAAGCGTGTATTGACCACGGTTTACAAAACATAGGCGTACTTGCTCATGGCCTGTCTCTTATACACATCTCCGAGCCCACGAGACGGACTCCTATCTCG
>CAJXSW010000035.1 GCA_913060645.1 uncultured Dokdonia sp.
GGTGTGTACCTTGTAGAAAAGAAATGCCATTTCTAGAAGATTTAAAAACAACGTTTGATAAAACAGAATTTGAAATTATTCAAATTTCAATTGATAAGGAATACTCAGCTTGGGTTCGTGCAAGTAAATTAGAAAACCTATCAACCGAAGAAAATAATTATATAATTGCAGATTGGAAGAAGTCAAAACTTTATACTAATTACAACATCAAGACTATTCCAAGGTATCTTCTTTTTGACAAATTTGGAAAAATCATTGATGATAATGCACCAAGACCAAGTGATAATGAGCTTGCATCCTTGATTAAAGCTAACTTATAAGAAATGCCATTAATATTTATAGACTACAGCAGTTGCACGGCGCCATTTCATAGTCGGGATTATAGTACAATGTTATCAACCCAACAACATAAAGTTTAATGTGGCAAAAAAGGAATTGGAACTATAAAAACAAGATTATTTCTACTTTATTTCCGTAGGTTTAACCCTCTTTTTGATTTACTAAAGTTTTTAATCACTTCACATTTTCGCGAAAGCGTACTTATTTTTTTACCACGCATCGTAGCCTAACAAATTCTTATAACAATAGAAAAGCAGCAATATAGTATTGCTGCCTTTCCCTTCTTTGGAGCCCCCTAAACCCCATTCTAGCTCTGCTTTCGCGAAAGCGTAGAAATCTTTAAACCGTTATTAGTCTACTCCTTGTGCGTCGCTTATGACACGGTCTATAAAGTCTGTATTGATATGTAGCAATCTTGCTAGGTTGTATAGCACGATGATCTCGCTGTCATCTATCTCGCCATCTGCATAGGAAATGATAGATAGGTCACGTAGTAAATTTAGTTTTTGCATGACCGAGAGCACTATGTGTAAATCACGTGTGAGCTCTTGCAACTCGCTTATCATCTCATCTTCTGTGAGTCCTTTTATGGTCATCATACAGTTTGCAAAAACCTTAGGCGCTACAATACTGCTCAATGCTTGGATCTCTGAGTCGTCTACCACGCCATCTGCATTTGATATGAGGTAACCACCTAAGAACATTAAACGCTGTATTTTTTCTGAATGCTCGCTTTCGTCATCTAGGTTTTCTGGCTCCATTAATGACATAATGCGCTTGATTTCTAGCTCCATCGCCTCTTCTGTAATCTCCCCTTTAATGGTATCGTTAAAGGCTGCATAGGTCTCACTCTTATTAAAAAGCTCGAGTGCCTTAATCCTAAGCGGACTAAAAGGATGTGTGCTATACCAGTCTGAAGGGTCGTGATTTGAGTCGTTTAGCACTTCCTCAAGATCACTAAACTGCTCTATATATGCATTAAGCTGGAAGTCTAATGAATCTGTTGTTACACCAGAAGATAGTTTGAAAAAGGTACGCCCAACGGCTTCAAAATCTTGACAACACAGCAGTCCTGCTCTATCTGCGCTTATCTCTGCATTTCTGTTCCACGCAAATAATTTCATCGCGTGTATAGGTGCGAGATCATTCTCACCGTGATCAAGAATCTGTCTCACCGGGTAGTCAAAGTGTTCAAATAACACATGCCCTATCTCATGACCTACCACAAAGGTGAGCTCATCTTTTGAGAAACGCTCTAGTATTCCTGATGAGAGAATGATGTATAACTTATTATCATCTGGTGGATAGCATGAGGCATTAAACATATCACTTTGATATACAAAAAACTCAATATCTGCCTTAAGTTTCAAGGTTTGCTTGCAGTGCTCTCCTATCTCATGGAGGATGGGAGCAAGTGTTTTTGTAAGTCTTAAACTAGATTTTAATAGGTGTTTTCTAGACTTAAACTTGCTATTACCTTTATTTACTTTTTCTAGCGTCTTTTGAATCAACTCGTCTTTTTGAAAAGCGATTACATAGTCTCTATCTCCATCATATACAAGTAGGTTTAAATCTACATCTGCTCTTTTATTTGTATAAATTTCTGGTTCTTGCTCTACAGTGGCTTTGTGATTGAGTGCATTTATTTCTTCAATACGTTTTGCATATGCAGTCGCTAGCTCAGAGGTTACATTTTGAAAATCTACGCTTGCTTCTTGCAGTTTTGCATGATCTCCAGATGCTTGCGCATCGCTTAGCTCGCTTATCATTTTATCTTGTGCAGTAGCTAGCGCTGTTTGATGTTCTTTTTCTAGTGCTGAAAGTGTTTCTGATGTGTATGACATATTGTTAAGCTTGAACGGTTATTTTTGAATTAGATAGTTTCATGAGTCTTCCCTTGAGGTTAAAGATTCCAAGAATTTGATCTTCGCCTTTTTGAGCGATGATGTTATTGCCTGGTAGCTCTACCTCATAACCTTTCTTTTTAAGGTAGAAATACAGACTGTATTTGTGAGGGAAGGAATAGTTTGCAGCAATAAATGTGAAGTGAGAGCATAACAAAGCCGGTGCAGTTCTCACCTTACTCTCTACTTCTTCTGAAGTAATGGTCACATACACAGTGATGCCTTTAAAAGGTAGCGCGAGGTAACAGCTTTCCTTTGCCATTACTGAGGCAATGGCCGCAAAATAAATTCCTGGGTCTGAGTCGATCTCTAATTTTGGCGCTATAAAATCCTCAATATTACACGCCTTTCCTAATGCTTGTACTGCCTGTGATGTTTGTAAAAACTTTTCTGGGATACCGCTTTGATTATTTGCCCATGCCCATAACCAACTTTTCTCATTTTCTGAATAGGTTCCTAGTACTTGAATATCGAACACCTTGTCATCACCAAAGGTTACCTTCCCTTCTAGCATGTCACAACTCCATCCTAAATCTTTTACCAGCTCATCAAATATTTCTTGCTTTTCAAGTGATAAGGCAATAGACTGATTATACAATTCTTCTATAGTCACTGTAGATTCACCAGTCTCCTTCTGACCACCACTAGCAGCTGTGTCTGATGTATTTGCTGTGGCAGCTACTGTAGTTCCCTCTGCAAACTCTTCTAGTTTTTCTTCTAGAAGTGACGTAATGCGTTCAGCTCTTTCTTCTACTTTATCTGCGTTAACCACTGGGCCGTGATTAATTTTCAAAACACCTTCTTCAAAGGTGATAGCGCGTTCTAGATTATGCTCATCATTTTCATTGACAATTACTACGCTCTTAAGACCTGACTTTAAAAGCTCTACTCCCATAGCGTCCTCGCAAATCACCTTAAAGGCTTCTATTAACGGTAAAAAATAAATTTTAGGAAATGAATCGTTATACATATGAGAGAAACGGTCCTCCATTAATGTGTTCCACTCTATTTGTAAAGGCACTGTATAACCCGCAGCTCGGTTGATTTCTGTTTCTAACTGTGGAAATACTTCTTTTTGAAATGCTTGAATGATTCTTTTTTCTTTAAGTCCCATAATGTTGTGTTTTTATAATTGATAAAATTGTTTTTATAATAATTGAAGTAATTTTTCTTCTAATAATGAAGAAAGGTTTTGAGGCAAGGCTTTGTGTATTGCAATTGATATAGTTAGTGTGCTTGCCTCAATAGTAAGTTGTAATTTTTCTGCTTGTTGTATGACGATGTTGTCAACACCTAGCCAAGCTTCTTTTCCTAAGCTGTCTTTTGTAATTGACTCTATACAGTTTTTAAATGCTACAAATAGGTCTTGAACATTAAGTCTATTGTTTTCCTCTTTGAGATCTAGTGCTTCTACATTGATATGTTTAATCTGACTTCCTAACTGTAATTTTTCATTTTTTAACCAGATTTTGAGTTGTAATACTGTCAACTCATTTGAAGTGGATGACAATGGTCTACTTATCGCTCCTTGTGACAGCTCCACGACCATTTTTTTAGGTTGTTTTACTGTAACCATTGCAATGCTATGCATGTGTACATAGGATATTTCTTCGTTTTGAGTGCGTAAACAGATAGCTGTAGTGTGATTATCATCTTTTTTTAGATCAATGAGTAACCCCTCTAGGTAGACTCCGTTAGTCAGTGAAATCGCTATCAAAACGTCTTCTTCTTTTTTGAAAATAGACTGTAGGACTCCCTCTAACGTCTGGGCTACAAACGCTTTATAATATGGTGATGTATTCATGATGTAAACTGGTTTATGAGTCCTCTATGAGGTATTTATAATCATCTGGCAATTGCTCCATGAGATCAAGGAATATGTTATCTCGGGAAATCGTTTTATAATCGTAGTATGACATGATTTTTAAATCCAGATCATCATAATCCATTTTTACTAAGAACATACCAGCACCCTCTGTTAAGTTATTAGGATTTTGAGCTCCTTCACGAGGCTTGTGCTTCTCGATAGCCAAGTACATCGAACTCAAATCTGATTGATGCACCCATATTCGGTTTAAAAAAACTGGCGCATTAGGTTTTGAAAATTCTTGTTGCACCATTTGATCAATAGCATCTGCTTTTGTTGATCCGTAATTATTGATGATTATGGAGTTAGGATAATATCTATACGACTCCCTACTATCATCATAATTATTAGGTTTTACGATCAGTTCATAAAAACCTTTTCGCTCGGCTTCCAGCCTGAAATCAACACGCGCCTCTCTCGTCCAGGTATTGGGATATTTATCTATTACACTGCAAATTTTATTTGAGAAGAATTGAAAATCATCAAAAGAGGGGTCTTTATCTAGTGTGATGTTGATTTCATGATTAAAGACATTTACCTCCATGGCTACTACATCATCATCTAAGACTTGATACATCTCTTCTCTTAACAGAATTTCTTCTTTTTGATATTGTGTTAACGCCTCAATACTTCTGTCTTCTTCATAAAAATCGGGAACATACACATCATTATTTTTTGCATCCCATCTAAAATTAATGACAATCTCTGGATTTTCTTTAAGGCTCAATTCTACCCAGTATAGGTTAGGATTCATTGTTGCTGTATTAAAATTCCTTTTAAAGGTTAGGATATCATATTTGTTATGATGATGCGTGTTTAAATACGTGTCAAATCCTTTTTTTGCGTTAGCATTAGAAACTCCGCAACTTCCTAAAAGCAGTAATACTGCTATAAAAATTAATGAAACAATAAATCTATACATACCAATACCTCTTACTAGTTCTACTTAAATGACACCTTCAACTACAAGTTGTTTTCTAATATAGTAGTGAGCACTTTTGTTCTGCTCTCCACGTTATCTGCGTTTATTATTGCACTGTGATCCAAGGTTAACACACCATTAGAAAATGTAAATCCGTTTGCAGGATTGTGGTGATCTTTAGTATTAGTAATATGTATTTCATTTAAGCTCTCGGCTAGGGCTTCCTTACCCATCTCATCTGCGGTGATAGCTTTAAATGCCTCGATGATTGGTAAAAAATAAATTTTTGGGTAAGAATCGCTATAAAGATGTAAGAAGCGATCTTCAAATAATGTGTCCCATGCTATGTTAAAAGTAACATCAAAACCTGCTGCTTCAATGATCGCTTTTTGTAGTTGTGGAAACTGCTCTTCTTGAAATGTTTTAGTAAATCTTTTTTCTTTTAGTCCCATGATATTTTGTTTTTAAAGTTGTTATCTACTTCAAAACTAAGACAGGGATAAGGGTATTCTAGCAAGCGTTTTACATTCGCTATTTTTGGTTTTATAAGTGCGTTTAAAGTGTATCTAGCACTTGTTTTAGGTACGACTTTTTGCGTGTAGCCACTGGTATTTCCTCACCGTTTGTAAGATGTACTGTATTATTAGCATTAATAGTCTTAATGTACTTTATGTTTACTAAGTGTGACTGATGCACGCGTACAAAGGTGTGCTCGCTTAATATATTTTCATAGAACTTAAGATTACGAGCACTCATTATTGTTCTATCTACTGTATGAAATACCGTATACGCTCCATCAGACTGGCATCGTACGATATCTTTAGTTTGTAAAAAATATTGTGCCTCTGCTGTTTTAATTAATAGGGTCTTCTCAATCTCTTTTTGATTGATCTCTGAGACTTTATCTACCGCATTTTTATAGACTTGCTCTTTTTTATAAGCGACTCTAAATCTATCTATACATTCTGATAGCTCATCAGAATCAATAGGCTTCAACAAATAATCTATGGTGTCAAATTTTATAGCTTTTATTGCAAATTCATCATAAGCCGTTGTAAAAATTATTTTAAAATCAATACTATCAAGTGCTTCTAGTATTTGAAAAGCATTTCCCCCTATTAGTTCTATATCTAGAAAAACAAGATCAGGACTTTCTGCTTTTAAAAATGAGATTGCTTCTGGGACATTATCAATCTTGGCTATCACATCAATGTCCTTTTGCGTGTACCGTATGAGTTTATCTAATGTGTTTAAGGCATTAAACTCATCTTCTATAATAACTGCTTTAATCATTACTGCTTTAATTTAAATGAGACCTTAGTTCCTGTGGGGTTCTTCTGTTCATCAAAGAGATCTTCAATTATAAATGATTTCTCCTCCCCCATTTTTCTCATTTTTAAACGTTCTTTAAAAATAGCGGTTGCGTGTAACTCTTCGGTCACTTTCTCTTGCTTTGCTTTTGCAGATCTTCCTACTCCATCGTCTACAATAACAAATAATAGCTGCTTTGCCTCTTTTTCTATCTTAATCTCTAGCGCTCCTCCTTCTTTTCTTTCTTTAAGGCCGTATTCGATAGCATTTTCAACAAAAGGTTGCAACATCATAGGTGGCACTTTAACCTCTTTAGGATTGATGTCTGGATCATGATGAATTACATAGGTAAATGCATTATTAAAACGCAGTTGCTGGGTTTCTATATAATTAGAAATCATTGCTATCTCTTTATCTAAAGTGATAGACTCCTTCCTTACGTAATCAAAATTTTGCCTGATGAGCTTTGAGAATTTTGCAATATAATTAGATGACTTTATAGCATTCCCCTCTAGCGTGATATTTTGAATAGCAGCCAGCGTATTAAAAATAAAATGCGGATTCATTTGCGCACGCAGTAAGCTTTGCTCTAGTGTCGTGGCTTTATTTGCTGCTCTCAATTTTGCACTATACACATAAAAACCTATAGCAACTAAGAGTGCAAGAAATAACAAAACGATACTTATTAATAGCCATTTGTTTCTAGCATTAATCTCCTTTTGATGCTCGATTTCTGTTTCCTTTTTCTTTACTTCATAATTGACATTTGCAAACTCTAAAAGATTGTCCTGCTCTAACCTACTTACATCTAGCTGTAGGCTATCCCTAATTATTTGATTATTTAAAGCTTGTGCATAATCACCATAAAAAAGCGAAACCGCCACCAGCCTGTCTCTCACATTAATCTCTTCCTTTGCATTCTTATTAGATTGATAAATATGAAGCGCCTTATCGTAATTAACGCGGGCAGAATCAATCTCTGAGGTCAATAAAAACAAATTACCCAGCCCTTTATATGGTGCGGCATTTATGACATTAATATTCTTATTTAACCTGATAGCTCCTCTCAGAAATTGTTCGGCATTCTCATATTTTCCTGCTTCTATATATGTGTATCCTATATTATTGAGCACACTTACTAATATCTTGGGATCCCCCTTAGACTGACTCAGATTCATAGCCTCGGAGTAGCTATTGAGTGCCTTGTTATATTCTTTTAACTCTAAGTATATACTCGCTTTATTATTCTTTATCGCTATAATAGAAAGCGTGTCTGCTTGCCTGGAGTATAAACTATCTGTTGCCTCTATGTAAGACAGCGCCTTCTCATAATCTTTTAACTGGTAATGCAATTTAAATAATTGATTGTACGCCTTACCTTCTATACGAGTATTATCAATGAGTTTGGCTAGGTGCAACGCTTTCAAAGCATAAGCCTGCGATCCTTCTACATCTCCCATATGTAAAGAAGCGCCACTTAGCGTGATTAAGGCGCGACCTTCATTATAACTATCATTTAAAGCTGTAAATAGCTCATAGCTTTGCAACTGCGTATTAAATGCTTCCTCATAATGATAACTTACATATTGAGCTTCTCCTTTTTGAAACAAAAGTAATGCTCGTTCTCGCACACTAAGATCTTCGTGGTCGTTCAGCAAGCTATCTAGTATCACAATAGATTGCTCAGGTTGTAATTGTACCAGACTATCCATAGCAGCCAGTTTTTTCTCAACACTTGGACTAATCGTATTTTCCTGTGTACAGGCAGCCAGAAGTAACAGTAAGCACACACTAAAACCACATAGCTTTAGTATTCTATATATTGTCATCATAAACAAAAATCTGGATATTGATTTCATGAGCTAGCACAAGTAACTACTCATCGTGAATAAATGTGATTGTTATTATTTTCAAACACAATCAAGAGCTCAACAAATATAACCTTATGATGTAATCTATTAAAGATTATTAGAATGTCATCTGATAAATTATAGCCTTCAAATATGGATGCTGCCATTGTTACGCTTTCGCGAAAGCGTGACTCAAAAGTAAAATAGACAGACCTGTCTGTTTTTGAATATTTTGTGCTACATTTGCTCAATGAAACACGCAGAAGTAAAAAGTAGAATTATAGAAACCGCCTCAAACTTATTTTATAAGAACGGTTATAATGCTACTGGTATCAATCAGATTATTGCTGAAGCTGGTATTGCAAAGGCGACCCTCTACAGTCATTTTAAATCTAAGGAAGAGATTTGCTTAGCATATCTCAAACATAAAAACGTAAGCTTTCTTGAAGATTTTGAAGCATTTACGACTTCAAAAAAACAAGGAAAAGAGCAACTCCTTGCTATTTTTGACTTCTTAACACTCTTCTATCAACAGAAGGATTTTAATGGTTGCTGGTGCATTAAGACCGTATCAGAAATACCAAAAGATAACAAAATCATAAGAGACGAAATCCAGTTACAGAAAAACACTTTCATTGCTCTTATCACAAAACTTGTAGCGGCTAATATCGAAGGAATAAATGAACCTCAAACAGCCTCTCTCGCTAGACAAATCTATTTACTTTATGAAAGCGCTGTAGGAGAAAGTCACCTGCACCAAGAAGACTGGCCTATTCTAGAGTCAAAAAATATTTGTGAACGACTCATCACTTAAAAACATTTGCAACTAAAAAGACAGACTTGTCTGTCTTTAATTCAAAATAATTAATTAAATAATTAAACTATGAAAGAATTTGAAAACAAAGTAGCCTTAGTAATTGGTGGAACAAGCGGTATCGGTAATGCGACTACAAATACATTACTTGAAGGTGGTGCAACGGTACACGTAGTGGGTAGAAACACAGATAAAATAAGTGATGCTCCTAACCTAATTAAACACACCGTTAATATCTCAAACACACAAGAAGTTGATGGTTTAGTTGCTAAAATCAGCGAGCTAGAAAACTTAGATTATCTTGTAAATGCTTCTGGAATCTTTGGCCCTAAGCCATTTTTAGATCACACGATGGAAGATTACAACTCATACCAAGATCTTAATAGAGGTTTCTTTTTTATCACACAGAGTGCTGCAAAGAAAATGAAAGCTACTCAAGGTGGTTCTATCGTAAATGTAGGATCTATGTGGGCTAAGCAAGCAGTAAAGGCAACTCCATCTTCTGCATATTCTATGCAAAAAGCAGGATTACACTCCCTCACGCAACACCTAGCAATGGAACTTGCCGAAGATAACATACGTGTAAATGCAGTATCGCCTGCACTTGTATATACTCCGGTATACAACAGCGTTTTTGGCGGTGAAGAAGAAGCTCAAAAAGCATTGGTAGGTTTTAATGCTTTTCACCCAATAGGACGTTTTGGTGAGGCTCAAGACATCGCAAACAGTATTACATTCTTACTTTCTGATAAAGCAGCATGGGTAACAGGTGCCATATGGGATACAGATGGCGGTGTAATGGCTGGAAGAAATTAAATAACTATACATATTCACTCAAAGCCATAGCTCGTATTGTATGAGCTATGGCTTTTTTGTTTATAAGCACTATGTGTTTTTAAATGAATATTTCTCTTTTTCCACCTATATGCGGAAATCCGCAGTGAGATTTTAAAAAGAGTTTGTAGTTTCGTCTTGAGAAGCTATGACAATACATCAGACATAATGACAACTGTGTTGTTTTACGCTTTCGCGAAAGTGCACTTATGCCACGTTTTACAAATATTGTACGAATATTCCTTAATCATCTAAATTCCTTTACATTTACCTCTATTAAAACTTAGGCAATACTTTTTATAACCCTCAAAACAAGCCTATTACTATAAATTTAATAATATTCAAAAATCATTATAATGAAAACAGTCATACCACTTAAGTTTTTATTAATCCTCGGATTATATTTCACCTTTACTTCTTGTGAAACTGACAATTCATCACCACCTATTATATCCACAGAAAATGAAGCTCCAGAGCAGTTTGAACTATTTACAGTTTCTAATAATAGTATCGATATTGACACACTAGCGTCATTTACTTGGGAGACAGCTACCGATGGAGATGGGGATAATGTTACTTATAGTTTTTTCCTTGATGTAAACGAAAATCCTGAAATGATAATTTCTAATAATTTAACTAGCACAAGTTATTCTCTCACAGAAGAACTTGAACCTAACACAAAGTATTACTGGAAAGTAATTGCTTCTGATAGTAACGGTAATTCAACAGTATCGCCTATTTTTAATTTTACTACAAGAGGAATAGATTTATTGACTAACAACCTTTTAGAGAATGCACCTTTCCCACCTAGAAATAATCACTCTTCGGTTATATTTAACAATAGAATTTGGATAATTGGCGGTTCTACTTCTAATAATGTTTGGTCTAGCCTAGATGGTATTAATTGGAGTTTAGCAACAGAAGATGCAAATTTTTCACCAAGGGAGTTTCATACTTCTTTAGTTTTTGATAATAAAATATGGGTGATTGGTGGATTTGGTCTTACAACTTCTGGAAATCTAGAAGTGCTTAATGATGTTTGGTCAAGTTTGGATGGAATTAATTGGACATTAGAAAATGATAATGCTAATTTTCAACCGAGATTTGCTCATTCATCTTTAGTTTTTGACAATAAAATGTGGATTATAAACGGTCTTGACCCAACAAGTTCAACGGGCGCTTTTAACGAAATATGGAATAGTTCTGATGGAATTACATGGGATTTAGTAAATGATAATCCAGCACTAAATGGTAATATAGGCCATGGAGCTCTTGTTTTTCAAAACAAAATATGGGTGCTTGGTGGTAGGAATATTTATGGTTTGACGAATGATATATATTCCAGTTCTGATGGAATTGAGTGGGAAATAGCATCATATGATGGTGTCTTTAGCCCTAGATACATAAGTGCCGCTGCCGTAGTTAACAATAGAATGTGGGTTTTTGGTGGAGAATCAAATATTGGATTGCCAAATGATAGTTGGTATAGTTCTGATGGCATTTCATGGTTTGAAGCTACATCTAGTCCTTTTAGTTTCTCACCACGAATGGGTCACTCAGCTAGCGTGCTTAATAATAGCATTTACCTTATCGCAGGATATTCTAGTAATGGTTCTACCCTCAATGATGTATGGATATTAGAAGATCAATAAAAAGGGTTGAGGTCCATCTCTTTACGCTTTCGCAAAAGTGTGTTTACATTGCCTGTAGCAATAAGTGTACGAATATTCTTTAATAATTTAATATTTGTACCTTATTTTGCTTTAGCAAGTATTAGAATACATTACTAAGCATTTACAAAAATACTCTTTAAGTTTTAGTCAATCAAAAAAAGTAAAATGAAAAAAAGTACAATATCTAGTCTTAATTTTTTATTTGTTTTAGGGTTAGTAACAACTTTATATTCTTGTGAGACAGACAATAGTGATGATCCTATACCTACAGAAGAAAATAATGCTCCTAATGAATTCGCGTTAGTTACTATTGCAAACAATAGTCTTAATGTTCAAACTTTGCCTACATTCTCTTGGGAAACTGCAATAGATACAGATGGAGATAATGTTACTTATGATTTTCTACTTGACACTACTCAAGATCCGGAGACGATAATTGCGAATAATTTAAGCAGTACGAGCTATGCATTTACAAATGAACTTGAACTTGACACAACATATTATTGGAAAGTTATAGCTACTGATAGTAATGGCAACTCAACAGTATCAACCATTTTTCAATTTGCTACAAAAGGAATAGAATTACTTACTGCAAATATTGTAGCGGATGGCCCTTTTCTAGCTAGAAATAATCACACTTCTGTTGAATTTAATAACAGAATTTGGATCATAGGTGGTTCCTTTTCAAATAATGTGTGGTCAAGTAACAATGGGGTAAATTGGACATTAGAAACAGAAAATGCAGATTTTTCGCCTAGGGAATTTCATACATCTGTCGTTTTTGATAATAAAATATGGGTTATTGGGGGTCTTGGTATTGATAATTTTGGATTTACAATAGCTCTCAATGATGTGTGGTCCAGTTCTGATGGAATAAGTTGGACATTAGAAAATGACAATGCAAATTTCCCTCCCAGATATATACATTCTTCTGTCGTGTTTGATAATAAAATATGGGTGATTAATGGTTTTGATGGATCTGTTTCCCCATCTACTTATAATGATGTATGGAGCAGCTCTGACGGAGTAATGTGGACATTGGTTAATAATAACCCTCCATTAAACTCAAGTGTCTTCAATGAAAGTCTAGTTTTTAATAATAAAATGTGGGTATTAGGTGGTAATTCCAATAATGGAGTAACAAATAATGTTTATTCAAGTTCTAATGGACTTGATTGGGAACTTGTAACAGAAAACCCTGGTTTCTCTCCAAGAAACATAAGTGCTAGCGCGATACTAGATAGTAAAATGTGGATTTTTGGTGGAGAATCAGGTAGCGGATTAACAAATGATATTTGGTATAGCTCAGACGGTATATCTTGGTATCAAGCTAACTCTGAGCCCATGAATTACACAACAAGATTTGGTCATACAGCAAGTGTCCTTAATAGCAAATTTTATATAGTCGCAGGCTACAATGCAAGTGGTTCAAATCTTAACGATGTCTGGGTGTCAGAAATTCAATAATATGTTATTTATTTATACCACACCTCACCTTATGAAACAAAAAGTAGCGATGCTATTACTACTTTTATCCTTTTGCATATCGCTCACTGCTGTTGCACAAGAAAATTTTGAAAAAATAACACTAGTCAAGAACATCTTCTCTGCACTTAAAAACCAAGATGATACAAAGGTCATTGAAAGTCTGGCTACCAAAGATGACATCTTATACCTCATCCCTATTATACAAGCAAGTTCTAGCGAAAACATACCTGAAGTAGCAACCATAATAGCCAACTTTAAAACAGAAGCAGCCAAGGATTTTAAAGAAGTACTGAGAAAGGGATCGGCCTTTAATGTGCAATGGGAAGATATGCAGTTACAGACCGTACGTTATGAACCTCAACCAGACGATAATATTGCTATTGAGAAGGGACATATCATTCTAGTATGCAGTAGCAATGACATTGACTTTGAAGTGATTTTAAGAAAATCTATCAAAATAAAAGACAACTGGCGATTAATGGATAGAATGAAGTTTAGACTACTATAACTGCATACATCCATTAACAAAGATTTAATCGAAATCCTATTTTCGCGAAAGCGTAATTATCTATCTTTATCTAGCACTTTAAAAACAAGCATATGAAACTTACAGACGATCAAATCAACAATAGATTAGAAGATTTTCCAGACTGGGAGTATGACGATAACGCGATACACACCACGATTGAGTTTGAAAACTTCCGCGAGGTGTTTGCAACCATGACGCGCATTGCCTTTGAGTGTGAGAAAATGGATCACCACCCTACCTGGACAAACACGTATAATGAGCTAGAAATCTCTCTTAACACACACGATGCAGATGGTGTGACAGAAAAGGATTTTGACCTTGCTGCAGCTATAGATGATATTTTAGGCGCATAAAGGACTATAAATTTTAAAGAAATCAACCGATTTCATATTTTTACCGCGGTCAATACTATTTGTATTGATCGCGTTTTTAATTACACTATTATTAAAAAGGAGATTTTTGCTTACGCGAAAATATCTATTACTTTATATACATGGGAAGAGCATTTGAGTTTAGAAAAGCACGTAAAATGAAGCGCTGGAGCGCAATGTCTAAGGCATTTACACGCATAGGTAAGGATATTGTAATGGCCGTTAAAGAAGGTGGTCCAGATCCAGACTCAAACTCAAGACTGCGTGCTGTTATACAGAATGCTAAGGCGGTAAATATGCCTAAGGATAACGTAGAACGTGCCATTAAAAGAGCGTCAGATAAGAGCCAAGGCGACTACAAGGAAGTAATCTTTGAAGGATATGCACAACACGGTATCGCAATACTTGTAGAAACCGCTACAGATAACAATACACGTACGGTGGCAAATGTGAGAGCTGCTTTTAATAAATGTGACGGTAACCTAGGGACCTCGGGATCTGTAGTATTTATGTTTGACCACACTTGTACTTTCCGTGTGAATGCAGAGGGACAAGATGTAGAAGAGATAGAACTTGAGTTTATAGACTTTGGTGCCGAAGAAGTTTTTGAAGATGAAGACGGGATAC
Organism: uncultured Dokdonia sp.; assembly: GCA_913060645.1. Taxonomy (GTDB): domain Bacteria; phylum Bacteroidota; class Bacteroidia; order Flavobacteriales; family Flavobacteriaceae; genus Dokdonia. The sequence continues at coordinate 14,530 of CAJXSW010000035.1, forward strand.
ATATCTATGCGCCTTTTGAAAGCTATGGAGCGATACAAAGCGCCCTTGAAGAAAAAGGAATTGAGATCTTAGAATCTGGTTTTGATCGTATTCCACAAGTAACGAAGCAACTTACTCCAGAGGAAGAGGCAGACGTAAACAAGCTTATCGATAAGCTTGATGAAGATGATGATGTGCAGAATGTATTCTCTACTATGCAAGCAAATGCGGAGGAAGAGGAATAAAAAACTAGAACGCATAAAAAAACCCTCAAGAAATATCTTGAGGGTTTTTTATTGGAATTATGTGATTACTATTCTTGATATAAATACAAAGATGAAGCTCCAGCTAATTCATTGTTTACTGCTGGTGCAAGGTCTCCTCCTGCTTGTACGCTTGCAAATGCTAGTACTCTTCCTCCTCCATTTGCTCTCTCTGCAATATATACGATATCGTTTACTGCGTCATACTCTGCACTAATTGGATTTCCTAAGAACGTAGCTGCTCCTGCAACTCTTACTTGGTTTCCAGCTACGGCTAGTGTTTCACCATTTTCAACAGCGTCAAATTTTGAAGCAAAGTTTGAAATAACGTGGAAACCACCATCTGAATCAACACCTGCATCTCCAATATCTGTAAGAATCATTGTACCATCAGTTTCTGCAATACCGTGTGTTCTTACAATTCCTTCTATAGTAATTCTCTTACTCGCTGAAACAGTTGCATCTGCACTGTTATCTAAAAAGTCTTCAAATTCTGCTACATCAGATGTTTTATCAACTACTGCATATAGAGAAGATCCTACAAACTCAATTCCCCATAAAGCAAATTCAGTTGTTACTGTGTTTCTCAATGTAAAGTTTCCTCCAGATTTTTGGAAGATAAAGATTCTACCATCTGCTGTTGCTGGATCTCCATCTACATCTGCATTGTCTGAAACTACGTAGAAATCACCACTTACGGCAAGATCACGTGGGCTTACTAATACTGCACTACTACTTACTGTTGCAGTAAGGTTTACTCCTGCAGTAGAAAGTAGTACGTTACCGTAAGCGTTTAATTGTAATCCTGATCTAGATGCCTGAGTTACCTCATCACTAGAACCATCATAATAGATACCTTCTGCATCTGTAGAAACTGTTCCAAAGCTAGCAGCTGTAATATTTGATGTATCTCTCACATCATACACCGTTACATCACCATCACTATTACTTGATGCATAAAGTTCTGCACGTGAGTCTGCAGTTACAACAGTTGTTCCTCCTTCATCGTCAGATGAACAGCTTGCAGCTACTAATGCTGCTCCTAAAAGTAATCCACAAATTTTTATTGATTTCATAAACGTAATTTTTAAAGTTAAATTGATTATTGTTCTGCATATGTACGTTGAAAAAAGGTTGAAAGGTTTTCTAAGAATACGAGATTAACACAGTTTAACGATTAACACACCTATTTGGCTGTCATTTAACGAGCGCAAAATTTATTTATTAACAATAATTTTATGAATATGGCCTCCTCATTATTAAGAATATAGCGACCCGTATTTGAGCGCCAAAATATTACTAACAACAATAAATAGTTAATTTTTTGTTAATTACTTGACAAGCTATTTCACCAATTAAAATTTGAGTTTATGTTTGCCGCGCAAAATAAGTTCGTTCAATCGAGCTTATTGCCTACTCTAAAATGAAAAACGATTTCATATTCGGGCTTAGGATGATCACAAAGTCTAATCCAAAAGCTGCCCAAAGATTTGGGAACCGAATGTTATGGCCGGCTTGTAACATCAATATCGCTATAAAGCGTTTAGAAGAATTTGCATTCTCTCCATTTACTGTATTTATTTTCCGCATCTGAGGTTCATAGAATTAACTTTTTCTTAAAGGGAATATCTCCCTCATTTCTATACCTTTTATACCTTACACATTTAAAACTAATTAATGAAGACCAAGTACATTGATCTCATCGAGCAGACGTATTATTTCCCACAAGAGGAATTTAACCTTAATAAAAACCACTTAGAGTTTCATGGCATAGACCTTATGAAACTTGTAGAGCAATACGGTGCACCACTTAAGTTTACTTATTTACCTAAAATCTCTGATAACATACAGCGAGCAAAAAAATGGTTTGCAGATGCTATCGAGGCAAATGGTTATGAAGGAAGTTATAACTATTGCTACTGTACAAAAAGCTCACACTTTAAGCACGTGCTTAACGAAGCACTTTCTAATGATATACATATCGAGACTTCGTCTGCATTTGATATAGATATTGTAGAGAGTTTAAAAGCTGCGGGAAAAATCACAGACGATACATACGTAATAAGCAATGGGTTTAAACGTGAGAGGTATGTAGAAAACATTGCTCGTCTTATTAATAACGGGCACAAAAATGCAATTCCGGTAATTGACAACTACGAAGAGATTGACCTTCTAAGCAACCAGATTAATGGCAAATTTAAGGTAGGAATTCGTATAGCATCTGAGGAGGAGCCTAAGTTTGAATTCTATACTTCAAGACTTGGAATAGGTTACAAAAACATCGTTCCATTCTTTAATAACCAGATTAAAAATAACGAGAAGGTTGAGCTTAAAATGCTTCACTTCTTTATTAACACAGGGATACGCGACACGGCTTATTACTGGAACGAGCTCATGAAGTGTATCAAAGTGTACATCAATCTTAAAAAGATTTGTCCGTCACTTGATAGCCTAAACATAGGTGGAGGTTTCCCTATAAAGAACTCACTTGCTTTTGAGTATGATTATGCATACATGATTAATGAAATCATCGCACAGATCAAACAAGCTTGTGATGATGCAGATGTAAAGGTGCCTAACATTTTTACAGAATTTGGCAGCTTTACCGTTGGCGAAAGCGGCGGAGCTATTTATGAAGTACTTTACCAGAAGCAACAAAACGACCGTGAAAAGTGGAACATGATTAACTCTTCATTTATCACAACATTACCAGATACTTGGGCTATAAACAAACGTTTTATCATGCTAGCCGTAAACCGCTGGAATGAGGAGTATGAGCGCGTATTATTAGGTGGTCTTACTTGCGATAGTGATGACTACTATAACAGCGAACAGCACATGAACGCGATTTATATGCCTAAATACAAAAAAGACAAACCACTTTACATAGGTTTCTTTAATACAGGAGCATACCAAGAGTCTATAGGAGGTTTTGGCGGACTGCAACACTGCCTTGTTCCTTCTCCTAAGCACATCCTCATTGACCGCAATGAAGATGGAGAGATTACCACAGAAATATTTGCAGAACAGCAAACGAGTGAGCAATTATTAGGTATCTTAGGGTATTAAATACGCTTTCGCGAAAGCAAAACAAAAAAATATTAAATCAATTATATAACCACTAACAGTAACAACACCGAGAAAACAACATTCTCACTTTACATCTAACATCTAGTATCACCATGAAAACGTACGCAGGCATACCACAAGAATATGCAGGAGCTGAAAAAGCTAAAATTGTTTTACTTCCAGTTCCTTATGACGGAACTAGTACTTGGGGCAAAGGAGCAGACAAGGGTCCTGAAGCATTTTTACATGCTTCTGAAAATATGGAGCTTTACGACATAGAAACTGAAAGCGAAGTTTACAAACAAGGGATACACCTTGCAGATCCTATCACAGAAAATACATCACCAGAAGCAATGGTGGAAGCTGTACACAAGATTGTAAAGAAAAACATTAAACGTAACAAGTTTGTTACCATGTTTGGTGGAGAGCATTCTGTATCTATAGGTGCCATTCGTGCTTTTAATGAAACATTTGATAATCTTACTGTGTTACAAATAGATGCACATGCAGATTTACGTGAGTCTTATGAAGGTTCTACTTGTAATCATGCTTGCGCTGTGTATGAAGCAAATCAAACTACAAATCTTGTACAAGTAGGAATACGTAGTATGGATGCCATAGAGAAAACAGTGATGAATGAAGATAATGTTTTCTTTGCTCACGAGATGGCAACAGATGATTACTGGATGGACAATGCGATTGAGGCAATGACAGAAAATGTATATGTAACATTTGATCTAGATGCCTTTGATCCATCTGTACTTTCTGCTACAGGGACTCCAGAACCTGGAGGATTGTTCTGGTATGAAACGTTAGACTTCTTACGTCGCGTGTTTGCAGAGAAGAATGTTGTAGGTTTTGATATTGTAGAGCTTTGTCCTAACGGAAATAGCAAGCCTTCTGAGTTTGCAGCGGCAAAATTATACTACAAAATGCTTAGCTATAAGTTTGAGCAAGAAGATGCTGGAGAAGAGTACGAAGTAAGCGGATTACAAGAAAAAAGCAAAAAAGTTAATCAAGAAGAAGACGATTATAATGACTAATAAAGGAGCAATATCACAATTTATTGAGAAGTACTATCTACACTTTAACTCAGCTGCGTTAGTAGATGCTGCCAAAGGGTATGAAGCACAACTAGAAAAAGGATCAAAAATGCTTGTTTCTCTTGCCGGAGCAATGAGTACTGCAGAGATAGGAAAAATCTTTGCAGAGATGATACGCCAGAAAAAAGTGCATATCATTTCTTGTACAGGTGCAAACCTTGAAGAAGATATCATGAATCTTGTGGCTCACAGTCACTACAAGCGTGTGCCTAACTATAGAGATCTTACTCCTCAAGATGAGTGGGATTTACTAGAAAAAGGACTTAACCGTGTTACAGATACGTGTATTCCAGAAGAAGAAGCTTTTCGTCGTATTCAAGAGCATATCGTAAAGATATGGCAAGATGCAGAGGCTGCTGGTGAGCGTTATTTACCGCATGAGTACATGTATAAATTATTACTTTCTGGAGTATTAGAGCAGTACTACGAGATAGACATTAAGGATAGCTGGATGTATGCAGCTGCAGAGGCAAACCTACCTATTATCTGCCCAGGTTGGGAAGATAGTACTATGGGTAACATCTTTGCGAGCTACGTGATGAAAGGAGAACTTAAAGCTACGACTATGAAGTCTGGAATTGAGTACATGACATTCCTTGCAGACTGGTATACAGCAAACTCAGAAAAAGGAATCGGTTTCTTCCAGATAGGTGGAGGTATTGCTGGTGATTTCCCTATTTGTGTAGTGCCTATGCTTTATCAAGATATGGAGCGCACAGAAACTCCTTTCTGGAGCTATTTCTGCCAGATAAGTGACTCAACTACTAGTTATGGATCTTATTCTGGAGCTGTACCTAATGAAAAAATCACTTGGGGAAAACTAGATATGGATACTCCTAAGTTTATCATTGAGAGTGATGCGACTATTGTAGCGCCATTAATCTTTGCTTACCTCTTAGATATGTAAATAAGGTGTCTCAACACATCTTTAATAATAAACGCATAATGAAAAAACCGAGTAACCTAAGACGCGTCATTGTAGACTATGCAAAACTCAATGATGATATATTAAATTTACTAGTAGCAAAGTATCCAGATGGATACGAGTCTCATCATATTATTTCTTTTAAAAATGCTCAAGGTGAGATGGTAGATTGTGTAGAAGTAACTACAGAAGACACCTTATACCTTGTCAAAGTAAGTAAGCGCCTAGTTGTAGCGATGGAGGACTTTGATCAAGATGAGTATGACGATGATGATACGGATGATGACGATCTAGATCTCGATATAGAGGATGAAGATCAAGAAGAACGAGAGGATTAAAATTAATTGCAATTATTTTAAAAAATTATAACACCTTTTGTAACATTCTTATCTCCCACTACGTATAAGGTATAGGGTAAAATCCTAGATTGGGAAATCTATTTGATAGTGGTCGCACACGCGGCAATTTTAAATTAACAACACTTTTTAATTTACACTATTATGAAAACAATGTTTATTGCCCTTTTTACAGTGGTTACACTAGCTCTTAATGTACAGACTACAGATAGCGTTACCGCTACTTTTACTGGCTATGCAGAAGGTACTTTCTATTTTGAAGATGCAGATGAGCTTACACATTCTTTTGATGCAATGAGTGATGCTGCTGCAAAGCAATTTGATCTTACTACTGAGGCATTTCAAGGGAAAATGTTTAAAGTAACTTACACTACAGCTTCAGAGATTAATGAAGATGATGAGGAGTATGAAGTACTTTCTATTACTGCTCTTGAGTTAATCAAATAAGCTCAATAACTTTATAACCATAGGGCAGTTGGCAATACCTTCTGCCCTATTTTTATGGATTTGACTCACGCTTTCGCGAAAGCGGTATTCCCTCCACACCAAGTAGTACTCCACAAGTTTAAGTTTTAAATTTATGAATCTTAAAGACGGTGTAAAATCATCAGATAATAAAGTATCCTCAGAAGCGATGGCACTTAGTCTGTTTGTAAAAGACACCACAAAATCACTTACAGACCGTTTAGAATCTTACGAAGACATTATCAACTTAGAAGTAGGTGACACAGGTCTAACAAGAGCAAAATCTCTTGAACGTGAGTTTGACATTAGACAGTTATACATCAAATACGAAGGTGATAACCCTACGGGAACACAAAAAGATAGAATTGCCTTTGCACAAGTATATGATGCCCTGCGTAGAGATTTTCATACCATGTCACTCGCCACTTGCGGTAACTACGGTGTCGCAGTTGCACTTGCTGCAAAGTTAGGCGGAATTGCTTGTAACATATACATTCCAGAATCTTATCACACAGATCGTGTTGTAGAGATGGAACGTCTGGGAGCTACAATTTTTAGACTACAAGGTAGTTATGAGGATGTAGTAACTACTAGTAGTAAACTAGCACAAGAACATGAATGGTATGATGCAAACCCTGGAGGTGCAAATACACCGCTACAGATATCTGCATACTCACAAATTGCTGTAGAGATTGTAGATGAATTAGGTGACGCGCCACAATATTGCGCTGCACCGGTATCTAATGGAACCTTATTTGCTGGGATTTATAGAGGCTTTGTAAGTTTATACAAACGAGGAAAAACCTCTCGCATTCCTAAAATGATTGCAGCTTCTTCTACAGGTAAAAATCCTATTATTCAATCTCATAAAGAAGGACTAGATCACTGTCGTGATCTTGATCCAGATAAGATTAAAGAAACTAAGTACAATGAGCCGCTTATAAACTGGCACAGCTTTGATGGAGAGGAAGCTCTGTATGCTATCCAGCAATCTGATGGAAAAGCATTTAACATTAGTGATAAAAAAATGAGAGAGATGAGTACGCTCCTACTTAAAAAAGAGGGACTACGCATTCTTCCTGCTTCTACTGCTGGACTTATTGCACTCTTAGAACTTGATGAAAAGGAGAACCTCGCTCCAGATCGTTTTGTAGCAGTACTTACTGCAAAAAATTAACTACAACCAGCAGTCGCTGGATATAACATTAACACATACCTGTTTAGTCAGGACACAAATATGAAAAAATCAATAGACGGAAATGCGCTTGTATATTGTCAAGGCGCTTTTAATACTGCAAACGGAAAAACAGCTCACGGCTTAGTGCGCTTTACAGAACGTTATAATGTAGTAGGTGTTATAGACAGCACGTACGCAGGTAAAGATGCTGGCGAAGTGCTGGACGGGAAACCTAATGGTATCAAAGTTTTTAAAAATATTGAGAGTGCTATCACGACTTTAAAAGAAGAAAAACAATTACCTAAATCACTTGTTATCGGTCTTGCACCAGATGGTGGACGTCTTCCTAAGGAGGCAAGAGCAACCATTGCAACAGCGATTAAGCAGGGCTGGAATGTAGATAGTGGTTTACATGATTTCCTTACTAATGATGAGCATCTTGTAGCGCTAAGTAAGGAGCACAACATTCAAATACGTGACGTACGTAAAACTCCGGACCGCGATACCCTGCATTTTTTCTCTGGCGAAATAGAAAAAGTGAATTGTCTTAAGATTGCTGTTTTAGGTACAGATAGCGCTATTGGTAAACGCACAACTTCATGGTTAATCGTACACGGACTGCGCAACGGCGAAAAAAAAGCGGAGATGATTGGTACCGGTCAAACTGCGTGGATGCAAGGAGCAAAATACAGCATGGTAATGGATAGCTGCATTAACGACTTTGTGTCTGGAGAGATAGAGCACGCAGTAGTGAGTGCTTACAATAATGAACAACCTGATGTAATCGTGATAGAAGGTCAAGGAAGTCTTATGAACCCAGCATACCCTGGAGGTTTTGAAATACTAGCAGCTGGAAGACCAGATTATGTAATCTTACAACACGCTCCTACACGTCTGGAATATGATGGATTCCCTGGCTATAAATTGCACTCATTACAAGAGCAGATTAATGCCATCGAGGTAATCTCTGGCAAGAAAGTCATTGCGGTGACAGTAAACCACGAGAATATGACACCAGAACAAATTGAACCAGCTTGTAAAGCGATTACAGACGAGACAGGCCTTCCTGCTTTTGATGTACTTGCTCATGGCGTAGAAGGCTTAATAAAGGTTCTTGAAAAACACATTAAATAATCCATGAAAATCACAAACGTTAGTTACGAGCGTCTAGAACTTACACTCACTGCACCTTATACGATTGCTTATGAGACTGTATCGCAGGCAACTAATTTTATTCTCAAAATAGAGACAGACAGCAACATCATAGGTTTAGGTTGCGCTGCTCCAGATCTTGAGGTAACTAAGGAAACTGGTGATGATGTGGCTAGAGCGCTAGACCTTGTGATCATTCCATATCTTAAAGGTAAAAATGCACTCAACTATGCGCGCATTCTTGATGAGTTAAAACCACTCCTCAGCGTTATCTCCTCTGCGCTGGCGATGGTAGACATGGCGCTGCTAGACCTGTCTCTTATACACATCTCCGAGCCCACGAGACGGACTCCTATCT
>CAJXSW010000036.1 GCA_913060645.1 uncultured Dokdonia sp.
ACGAGATAGGAGTCCGTCTCGTGGGCTCGGAGATGTGTATAAGAGACAGGAGGTGAACGCAAACCTGAGGTGTACTGGACATTTGAAACTACAGAACAACTTGCTACCATAGCAACATGGGGAATCAAAGGTGAGCATACGCTCATGGATAAAGTATATTTTGCCTTTACAGGAATGGACTTTGAAGCCGATATGCAAGAAATGTATGAGCAAGGGCTTACTGGTCTTGAAGCCGCTGCTCGTGAAGAAATAGGAAAATACAACGTTAATATAGATGGAATCACGCAATACAGTGGAGGTTTCTATTTATACAGAACTACTTCTGCCAAAGCTCCTTCTGTACCTACTATCATGTCTCAAAACTATAACGGCATCTCTACATTTATGTCTGAAAATAATATTGCAGTAACTGGAATGCCTTTTACAATTTATAATGAGACATTCCCCAACGGTGATGTTATTATGACAAATGCATTACCTGTGCGTGAAAAGATTATTGTAGCTGGAGATACAAACGTTTTTAGCGGATATATGCCTACAGTGACTGCGGTAAAAGTAACTCTAGTGGGTAACTATATAAATCTAGGAGAGGCATGGAGCACTGCTATGAAACACGTGCAGGACAAAGGATATACACTTTCTAAAGAAAAGCCTTTTGAGGTTTATGTAACAGACCCTCAAGATCATCCTAACCCGGCAGATTGGATTACAGAAATTTATGTGCCAATTGAAGATTTAAAATAAGCTCCCTTGAAAACTCTTATACTCGTTTTTATAGGTGGTGGTACTGGAAGTATTGCAAGATACCTTCTAGGGAAGTTTATAAATGATCCTAGTTCTGGTATACCTTACGGCACCTTTGCTGCAAATATTATAGGTAGCTTGTTGATAGGTGTTATCTTAGGATGGGCTCTTAAAAACAACACACTTAATAGTAACACTACATTATTACTAGCAACAGGTTTTTGTGGAGGTTTTACCACTTTCTCCACTTTTGCATATGAGAATCACGTGCTTCTAAAATCTGGAGATTTTATGACATTTGCATTGTATGCCATTGCAAGTTTCGGTCTTGGTATTCTTGCAGTGTTTGGCGGAATTGAACTAGGTAAGAGTTTTTAAAATATCGCAGCTTTTCACTTTTAAGTAGGTTAATTATACTTTGATTCTCTTTTTCATCTCCTCTACGATGTTAAAGGCAGCTGGACACATCTTCACGTTTTCCATAGTGAGCTTAGAAATTTGCTGAAATTTCTTTCTATCCGTATGTGGAAATTCTCTACATGCCTTAGGTCTCACATCATAGATAGAGCAGTAGTTATCTGCCCCTAAGAATGTGCATGGTGTTTCTTGTAGCACGTAATCCTTCTCTTCATCAATACGTAAATACGTCTTAATAAAGTCAAATTCCTTCATGCGGAAGTGTTTTGAGATACGCTGGATATCCTTATCTGTAAAGAGCGGCCCTGTTGTTTTACAACAGTTTGCACACGTTAGGCAATCTGTTCTTTCAAACTCATCTTCATGCAGTTCTTGCATGATGTAGTCCAAGTTTTTTGGAGGTTTACTGCGCAGCTTTGCAAAGAACTTTTTATTCTCATTCTGCTTATCTTTGGCCAGCTGCGGGAGGGCTTTAATAAAATCTTCCATGGCGCAAAGGTAATCATAAAGCTATGGCAAAAGAGGTAGATATTTTTGGGGCAGCGCTCCAAGATTTTATTGATAACAAGTACACAGAAGATATCGTAGTGCACTCCTCTATTGCAGAAGATGATGTAATCCCTATTCCATATTTATTCAGGCCTTTTGAAGAAATGCCAGTGATAGAGCAACGAGCATTATCACTTTCTAAGGGAACTATCCTCGACATAGGTAGTGGCGCGGGTAGTCATAGTTTGTGGCTACAAGAGCATGGACTTGATGTTACTGGAATAGATATTAGTGAGGGAGCTGTTACGCTTTCGCGAAAGCGTGGTTTAAAAAATGCCGTGCACTCTAATATTCTAGAACATAAAGACACCTACGACACGCTTTTACTACTCATGAATGGCACAGGGATTTTTGAGCGTATATCAAAAATAGACGATTATCTAAAGCACCTAAAAACGTTACTCAATAAAGATGGTCAGATACTTATAGATGGATCAGATATTGCATTTATGTTTGAAGACGAAGATGGCGGCTTCTGGATGGATACACATCGTGACTACTATGGAGAGGTGACGTACTCGATGAGCTATAAAGGCGAGCAGAGCTCTAGCTTTGACTGGCTTTACCTAGACTATGAAAGACTTGCATGGTATGCACAAAAAAATGAGCTCAATTGTGAGCTCATTTTAGAAGGTGACCATTATGAATATTTAGCCAAACTTACGCTTACATAGTATATCCTTTTTCGGCAAGTTTATCTACCATCATTCTGTATAAATCTCTACTCCAGATTTCTGATATTTCTCCTATGTTCTGAGCAATATCTGGCTCTACAGTTAAGATCTTTTGACCTGTAGGTGTGTTGTAAAAAACTGCAATTTCCTTTTGTTGCTCGTAATTTAGTGCTGTTTTATCCGTAAGTGTCTGGCGGCCTGCATCGGTTTCATAAAAAGCAAGCATATTCTGTATATCCTCTTGATTATAGCTTCCTCTATAAGCAGAGACAAGCATATTTAAGACGCGATCAACTTGTTTAGGTGTTTCTGTTTTTAACTCGTTCCACACTGCCTCTGGAACATTCTTGCTAGCATATTGATTTTTCAATAAATCAAAAAGACCTTTTGTGGCATTACTATACTGATCTGCAGTGCCATTCACTTGAAAATACCTTAGAACTTCTTCGTGATATGTTTTCTCTTGTGCATATCCAGATAAAGAAGTAAGTAGAAATAACGCTATATATAATTTTTTCATCATTTTTGCTGTTCAATTTATAGCATAAATATAGAACATAATACACATGAAATCATTGAAACAGCTTGCATTTTTGATACTATCACTTCTTTTTGTTTTAAGTTGTGATGATGATGACCCTACCACCATATCATCTGATCCAGTAGAAAATGCTGCTAATAAGCAACCGCTAGGAACCTCTGCAAATGAATTATTATCCAGTGACGAGTTTACTAGCGTACGAGTAGAAATAGCCTATCCAGAAGGCTTTAGACCAACGAATAACACTATAAATTTACTAATACCATTTTTAGAAGATAGACTCAATAAACCAGATGGCATTACGCTTGTAGAATCTACAATTACAACAAATAAAGAAGGTCCTTATGACATAAACGATATCGTCGCCATAGAAGATGCGAATAGATCTGTTTTTAACAATGGTGATGAGATGGGTGTATGGTTATTCTTTTCTGATGAAAGCAACCCTACTGATACTGATACTTCTGTCGTATTAGGAACAGCATATAGAAACACATCTATGGTCATTTATGAAAAAACTTTGATGGACATAAGTGAAAACACAATAACCCCAGGAAATAGAACAGCCATTGAGACAGGAACAATTCGTCATGAGTTTGGTCATATTTTTGGCTTGGTAAATGGTGGAACACCGCTTACATCAGATCATCAAGATGAAGAAAATGGTAGACATTGTGATGTAGAAGACTGCTTAATGTATTTTCAAACTGTAACATCGATCTTTAATACTAGCAACACAGATTCATTACCCGATTTTGACACGTTATGCATTCAAGATTTACAAGCAAATGGAGGGTTATAAAAATTTATTCTAACAATTAAAAAAGGGATTGACTTGCGTCAATCCCTTTTTTAATACAATTCAATTTCATCAAATTAGTATTCTACAAAAGGTACTTCTTCAAGTTCTAATGTATCTGTATATTTCATAAGATACACCGCGCTATTTGAAAAGCCTCCTTTAGCTCTAGAGCTATACTTAAATTTGTTTTCTACATAGTCTGTCTCTACACCAGTCGCTGCTGCTGCGTACAAATCTGATGAGTATGCTAGGCGTAGTAAAGTGTCATACATCAAATCATATCCTTTTATTGCAGATTCGCTTGGACTCACTCCATACATGGTTTCATAACTATCAATAAATGCTTTTGCTTTACTGTACTTATATTCTTTCTCGGCAGATGGAAAATGAAAAGCAAGATTCTTTAGGTGATCATGTTGTATCTCATCACTATCATAAGCATTACCCCTATCTGTAGTAAACATTACTACTTTCATAGTGCCTAATTGTCCATTGAGACTCGTAGTAACACTACTAATCAAAGGAACATCATTAGTCTCTACAATCACCCAGTTTTCTAGTTCGCTAGAAAGTTGTGCTGGAATATCTCCTGGATACAAGAAATATCCTTTATCGTTAGAACGAGGCGTTACTGTCTTTAGATTAGGAAAAATTGCCTTTATCTTTGATAATGTAGCACTATTTTTCTTGTCTGCTATTACAATGATATTTTTGCCTACCCCATTAGCTTTTAAGTAAGAAAGCATCTTTTTACTTAACAAATTATCTTCTGGTCTTGATACAAAAACGTTACTTCCACCAGCTACATTATTAGACCAAGGTGATATTACGGGTATGTTACGTGCATTAAGTAAAGACGATGCACGATCAATATTTTTACCTAAAAGGGGCCCTATTACTGCATTAACACCAGAAAAATCATTGGACTGAATAATCGTTTCTACTTTACGTGCATTTGTTGCCGCGCCATCTTTGCTACTGTATGATGTGTCATAAGTATCAACAATTGTGGTTATACCAGCTTTTTTAGCATCTTGTACTGCCATAAGCATTCCACTATATAAATCTAGTGATAGTCTAAGTACACGATCATTTCTAAGTAGATTTTCATTTACTTCGGCATTACCAGCATTTGCACGCCCCACACCAAATGGAAGCATTATAGCTACACGTTTAGGAGAGAAATCCGTTAATTGATTAACCAGAGATCCTTTTTCACCTTCTAGAATAGTAACGTCAGGATTTCCTTGGTTTTCTACAACAGCTTGCGTTGGGGTACCAGAACCTGGGCTTCCCTTAGGCACTTTGAGGATCATTCCTTCCTTAAGACCTTCGTCTAATGCTGGATTTAGTGCGATTAACTCATTTGCCTCTAGCTTAAAAATGCGTAATAAACTGTACAAAGTGTTTCCTTTTTGCACTTCATAAAAGGCATATTCATCATTATCTATGATGGTGCTTTTTGCAAAATTTGCTTTAGGAACTTTAAGCTCATCGCCTATTTTAAGTCCATCTCTAAGTGATGGATTTGTACTCTCAAGCTCTGCTATAGTAATTCCATACTTTCTAGCGATACCGTATTTAGTCTCTTTTGCAATTACATTGTGCGTTATATACGCTACTTGCGTTTGCGGCACATTTACTACTGCATCTGTAACACTATTTTCGCTATAGTTGACAGGTATACGAAGTTTATCACCTTTTCGTAACACTTCGCTATATAAAGACTTATTAAAACGTTTTATCACTTCTTGAGAAACACCATACTTTTTAGAGATGCTATAAAGTGTTTCCTTGCGTTTCACCTTGTGTGTTTTAAACTTTAGGTTATCCTGAGTAACACTATCTGTCTTTCTATCAACAGTTGCTGTAGATGGTAAAATTAACACCAATCCTTCGTAAACCTCCTCACGAGCGTCTGGATTGAGCTTAGTAATTTCTGTTTCGGTAATACCAAACTTATAGGCTATGTCCTTGAGAGTTTCTCCAGCTTTCACTTGATGAGAAACAAACTTTTGAACAGTTGCCGTATTGCTAGATATTGTAGCTGCTGGTGTTGAGCACGCTTTCGCGAAAGCGCTAAAAACAACTATCGCAATTACAGTAATATATTTATTCATAGTTAAAATTTATTCCCACTCAATTGTAGCAGGTGGCTTAGAGCTTATGTCATAGACTACTCTATTAACGCCTTTTACCTTATTAATTATATCGTTAGACACTTTTTGTAAAAATTCATACGGAAGATTTACCCAGTCTGCCGTCATTCCATCTGTACTCTCTACAGCTCTAAGTGCAACGCACTTTTCATACGTGCGCTCATCGCCCATTACTCCAACAGAGTTTACTGGTAATAACATTGCTCCTGCTTGCCATACTTGATCGTATAATCCCCAATCGCGAAGACCACTGATAAATATATGATCTACTTCTTGTAAGATGCGTACTTTCTCGGCAGTAATATCACCTAGAATTCTAATCGCAAGTCCAGGACCAGGGAATGGATGTCTACCTAGTAACTCAGGTGATAATCCCATACTCGCTCCTACTCTACGAACTTCGTCTTTAAATAACATTCTCAAAGGCTCTACAACCTTAAGCGTCATATAATCTGGTAATCCTCCCACATTGTGGTGAGATTTTATAGTTGCACTTGGTCCTCCTGTTGCACTTACAGATTCAATAACGTCTGGGTAGATAGTACCTTGACCAAGCCACTTTGCATTTTCTACAAGTTTACTTTCGTCATCAAATACTTCTACAAAAACGCGTCCTATAGCTTTACGCTTAGTCTCTGGATCACTCTCACCTTCTAGGGCTTCCAAGAAACGTGCCGAAGCATCTACACCTTTTACATTAAGACCCATACCTTCGTACTGTTTAAGCACTTGCGTATACTCGTCCTTACGTAACAATCCATTATTTACAAAAATGCAGTAAAGATTTCTTCCTATAGCTTTATGAAGTAATGTAGCGGCTACTGTGCTATCAACACCACCAGAGAGTCCTAGAATAACGCGATCATCACCTAGCTTTGCTTTTAGATCTGCAACCGTAGTATCTACAAAGGCATCAGGCGTCCATGTTTGTTCAACTCCTGCAATTTTCACTAAGAAGTTTTCTAAAATCTGCTTTCCGTCTGTAGAGTGATATACTTCTGGGTGAAACTGTATCCCATAAGTTTCTTCTCCCTCTAGTTTGTATCCAGCGTTTTCTACATCGTGTGTAGATGCGATACGTTTTGCTCCTTCTGGTAATTTCTTTATGGTATCACTATGACTCATCCATACCTGACTTCCTACAGAAACACCTTCTAAAAAAAGTTCTCCTTCGTCTACTACAGAGAGTTTTGCTCGTCCATACTCACGAGTATTAGATTGTCCTACCTCACCATCATAAAAGTGAGCAAGGTATTGCGCTCCGTAACAAACTCCCAGAAGAGGTTTTTTACCTTTTATTTCTGAAAGATCTGGATGCGGTGCATCTTCTCCTCTTACAGAATGCGGCGATCCCGAAAGGATTACAGCCTTATAAGAAGAAAGATCTTTTGGTGGATTATTAAATGGTTTTATCTCGCAGTATATATTTAATTCTCGCACTCTACGTGCTATTAACTGCGTGTATTGAGACCCGAAGTCTAATATGAGGACGTTATTTTGCATAGACAAAAATAGCATAATTTGATAGAGTTCCTATAAAGACAAAAGCAGAAATATTTGGATTTTTTTCTACAGCGCTTTTACCATTAGAGGACATCCCATGTAACCACTTAAACTTATTTAAAAATGCAGTCTATAATAGCTACTAAGTTAAAGGTAATAATGACTTTTATTAATCCGTTGCATGAAGAATGCAACAGCAGTTATATTTCAGAAATTAGCAACCTATAAACGGTGATTTCTACCTACTCAACGAGAAGTAGTGAAGTACATTAATTACTAATTTTAAACTATTATAAAATATTTAGTTTTACATGCAATTATGTATCTCTAACTATATTTAATAGTAAGTAACGACCACATAAACAACTTCTTATAAATCCTTATGACCGAAGATGAAAACAATCACTATGAAAGCGGAATAGATGAATGGCGCAAGCTCCCTGTTTTTAGACAAGGCGTTGTAATTCTTCATCTTGTAGAGCATATCATAGAAGGTATTAAGCTAGAGGACAACAATCCTAACTCTCAATATAAAAAAGCGCTCTACCAGCGATATACACAACAAATGATGGATAATGCGATTCTTATTCCGTCTGCCATAGCCACTGCTCACGGAGTAGATCTGTATGACCTCAAAATGGAGAATGCTACCGTAGTAAGAAAGTCGGCTAGAGAAATCATTCAGGATTCAAAAGGTTTACTAGCCTCTGGCTATAAAGATGTTGAGTATCTCGATTTATTAGGAGATGCTATTGAGATGCTTAGACCTATTTTTGCTCGCTGGGTACAGACCTTTGATGCCACTCAATATATCATTGATAGATGGGGTCTCTTTAATCCCCCAGGTGTAAACTTTGATGATCCCGCCCAACTAAAGAACATAGACCCAAACACATTTTTAAATAATCTAGATAAAGATGATGACTGGGAGGATAGTGAGGACGAAGGCTTAAAAAATTAAGCTTCTTTGCTATTTAAGAATAGGATTTTGAGCAACTACGTGAGAAAGCACTATTTGCGTTTTTGACTCCCCGTACGATATCACTCTATCTATAAATTGCTCTAGGTGTTTTTGATTACGCAACACGACTTCCATCACAATATTTTCATTACCTGTAATTCGATAGCAATTCACTACCTCTTCCCATCCTTTTACGTTTTCTAAAAAAGGTTTCAACTTCCCCATAAAAGCTCTTATCGTAATAATTGCTTTGAGTTGATACCCCAAAGCCTCCTCAGAGACTTCTGCCTTATAACCTAGTATTATCCCTGCATCTTCCATCTTTCTTATGCGCTCTCCTACGGCTGGCGAACTTATTCCTACTTGTGTAGCAATTGCAGTGTTAGACTGTCTCGCATTTTCTTGCAAACATTTTAAAATACGATTATTAAGTGCATCTACCATATAATTTAAACTTCAAGGTTAATAATACAATATTCTTAAAGCAAAAATAGCATTCTGCTTAATAAACCAAATTTACAATAAGTATTCTGATTGTATTTTTACTTTACGATGAAAATAGTTCAAGAACCACAGTTTAAGCAATCTTTTGATATGAAGCGTCACGCTTTATACAATGAGGCTATGGATCTTTTTACGCTTTCGCGAAAGCTGTCTAATGGAAATTTGCAACACAGTATTTTAAACTGTCCTTTAGAAAAAGAACTTGCCACAAATCTATCTGAATTTATTTCGCACACAGCGCTATCATTACCTATGTCTATTGCCGAAGCGGCAGTAACTGCCGACTATTCAAAAAAACTTTATTTTCAAAAGCATATAGAGGAGCGCGTAAGCCAACTATCTAAACTTTGTAAAAAGCTCGAAGTCCTTTACCGCAATCGCTGTCATAGTGTACAACAACTAGCACATACAGCTCATAAGCTTGAGGCAGGATTTAAAAAGTGGTCGTTACAGTTGACTAGCCAAAACTAGCACGATAAATTTTCCCAACGTCTCCAGGGAAATTGTCAATATATTAAGAATGCCTTGTTAAATATCGTTAAGCAAACATCTGGATCTCAGTAATCCATCTACTTTTATTCTCAAATAACTATAAAACCAATTGTTATGAGAGATATTATATCCCTAATTGTAGTTCTCCTAATTATAGGCTGGCTCGTAGGATACTTTGGATTTGGAGATGCAGTAGGAAGTTTAATTCACATTTTACTTGTATTGGCCGTAGTAGGCATTCTCTACAGGCTAGCAACCGGAAAAAAGTTATAAAAACAAATTAATCAATAAACCATAAACAATGACTAAGAAATTTTTAACACTAGCAGCAATCGCAATTTTTACACTTTCATTTTCAAGCTGTAGAGAAAAAACTACTGGCGAAAAAGTAGGAAACGCAGTAGAAAATGCAGTAGATGACGTAGAAGATGCAGTAGATTAATCGCATCAAAAATTTTAAAAAAAAAGCCTTTCCAAAATGGAGAGGCTTTTTTTTGTTTCTCATATTAAGAAAGAATGCGTTTTGAAGAATTGTTCTTCAAAACGCATTTCAGAATGAGGGATTTATTTGGGAAACTTGCGGTAATCTATTTATCAATCTTAAATGACTCAACACATTTAAGAACCATTATATAATATGATATACGCTAGAAAGATTGTATTTGGATTACTCAGCACAAAAAAAAGTTCTATTTATAATTGACTTACAACTAGTTACTACTTAATTACAGAATTATCTCTACTAAGATGTAAGCGTTCCCATAAAGCTCCGTCCAACCGAGCATAAGAATTTCAAATGGTAAAGCTTTAGTGATCACTATAACCACCATGAAATTACTAAACTGATTTTTAAAAAAACATTTACGTTCAAAATCCAATACAATGAAAAAAATAATTTCAATTTTCGTACTTATCTTAACGGTTTCTTTTTCTGCACAGGCGCAAGATAAAAGGATGAAGGAGAGCTCAAACAAAGTAATCGCATTAGAGCAAACTAAAGGAGAGTTTACTCAAAAGCAAATCGTAGTAAGTGAAGGAACTTACACGTTTTCAATTGCAAATAACAATGTAGGTACAGATGTAGGTTTTGTTTTAGTACCTAAAGGAAAAGATATTTCTAATCCAGAAAATCACATCAAAACTGCTTATGTAACTGCAGTAGTACCTAACAACACAACAGGAACTTCAAACGTTACAAAACTTACTAAAGGTGAGTATGTTTACTTCTGCCCACTTAACAAGACAGCCACAGACAACGTTCTTGTAGTACAGTAATCTATAGTAAATATAGCAAAGCCCTGTATAATCTTATACAGGGCTTTTTTTTAGTTATTTTTGTAACTCAAAAATAACACTATGAAATTATACTCAATGCTTCTTGCATCTTCTCTAGTTATATTAAGCTGTAAAGAGGAGAACACCACAACTATAGGAGACACCAATAACTTAGAAGTTGAAGCTACATTCAGACCAACCACAGAGGCAGAAAAAGTTGCTTATGCAAACGGTCTAGCAAACTGGAAAGATGTAAAACAACTTGACTTTACATTTAATGTAGATCGCAACGGTGCTACTGTAGCAAGTCGTTCATGGTCTTGGAAACCAGTCACAAATGATGTGACTATGATTGCCGCTGGAGATACCATTTCTTATAATCGTGCTACCGTAGACAGCACCTCTATGCAAGCAGACCAAGGGTTTATAAATGATAAATACTGGCTTCTTGCTCCTTATCAACTTGTTTGGGATGAAGAAACTTCAATAAAAGTAACCGACAGTGTTATGAGTCCGCTTTCGCGAAAGCAAACTAAAAAACTTACTCTTCTGTACGGAAATGAAGGAGGTTACACACCAGGAGACGCCTACGACTTCTACTATGGCGATGACTACGTAATTACCGAATGGGTATTTAGAAAAGGAAATGCTACTGAACCTTCTATGGTTACAACTTTTGAAGGATACAAAAATATCGAAGGGCTTTCTATAGCTACAGATCACAAGAGTGAAGATGGTAGCTTTAGACTATACTTTACAGATGTAAACGTCATCAAATAATATGAATTTTAAACAAAAAAAGAACAGCCCAAAGTGGAACTTAATCACTCTGGGCTGTTTTATTATCATCTGTACCACAATGCTCTATTATGGCGATTATGGTACTTTAAGCAAGAACGCAGCTTCGGTTGCTGGGATTCCACTTATTCTAGGAGTTGCAACAACTTTGTTATATGTATTATCAAGACTCATTGGTAAACGATATAACTGGATTATTACTATCCTAGGTATCATGAGCATGCTCATGATAGCGCTTCCTATTTTCTTTGGAGCCGCAAGACACGCTTAATTATTTTTTCTTAGACATTGCTCTGTGACGTTCGCGTGCTAGCAATGTATTCTTAAGCAACATTGCGATTGTCATAGGTCCTACTCCTCCAGGTACTGGCGTGATAAAACTTGCCTTTTTACTTACAGGCTCAAAGTCTACATCTCCAGTAATATAATAACCTCTCTCACGAGTTTCATCTGGTACACGAGTAATCCCCACATCTACAATTACAGCTCCATCTTTTACCATTTCGGCTTTAAGGAATCCAGGAACTCCTAGTGCAGTAATAATGATATCTGCTTGTGATGTAATTTGCGTTATATTCTTAGTATGACTGTGTGTTAAGGTAACAGTAGAGTTTCCTGGGAAGCCTTTACGCCCCATTAATATACTCATAGGTCTACCTACAATGTGGCTACGTCCTATAACCACGGTATGTTTTCCTTTAGTCTCTACACCGTAGCGATCCATAAGCTCAAGGATACCAAATGGCGTTGCAGGGATAAATGTACTCATATCAAGAGACATCTTTCCAAAGTTTGTAGGGTGAAAACCATCTACATCCTTATCCGGATCTACTGCTAGTAATACTTTTTGAGTATCAATTTGAGGAGGTAATGGTAACTGCACTATAAAACCATCGATATCTTCGTTCTGGTTAAGTTCCTCAATTTTGTCTAGCAATTCAATTTCGCTAGTCATATTTGTCATGCGCACCATGGTAGACTCAAAACCTACACGCTCACAGGCACGTACTTTACTCCCTACATATGTAAGAGAAGCTCCATCATTACCTACAATCACTGCAGCAAGATGAGGAACCTTCTCACCGTTTGCTTTCATTTTATCAACTTCGGCTTTGATTTCGTTTTTAATGTCATTTGAAGTTTTCTTCCCGTCAAGAATAGTCATAGGTAATAGCGTTATGGTTTAGTTTGTTTCATATAAATTAAAAAGACACCCGTTATGGGTGCCTTTTAAGGATATTGTTATTTCATTTGATTCATCATCTGCATCATCTTGCGGCCTCCGCCTCCTTGCATCATTTTCATCATCTTACTCATTTGATTAAATTGCTTGAGTAACTGATTTACTTGTTGTACCGAAGTACCAGATCCTTTTCCTATGCGTTTTTTACGACTCGCATTGATTGTGGAGGGATTTTCACGCTCACTAGGCGTCATGGAGTGAATGATTGCTTCTATATGCTTAAAAGCATCATCATCAATATCTACATCTTTGAGCATCTTTCCGGCACCTGGGATCATTCCCATTAGATCCTTCATGTTACCCATTTTCTTTACCTGCTGTATTTGCTTTAAGAAGTCATCAAAACCAAATTGGTTTTTTGCAATCTTCTTTTGTAGTTTTCTAGCCTCTTCTTCGTCAAACTGCTCTTGTGCTCTCTCTACAAGTGACACAACATCTCCCATTCCAAGAATACGATCTGCCATACGTGAAGGATAGAATACATCTATCGCTTCCATTTTTTCACCAGTACCTATAAACTTAATAGGCTTATCTACTACAGATTTAATAGAGATTGCTGCTCCACCTCGAGTATCACCATCAAGCTTTGTAAGGATAACACCGTCAAAGTTAAGGATATCATTAAAGGCTTTTGCTGTATTTACAGCATCTTGACCAGTCATCGAGTCTACTACAAAAAGTGTCTCTTGTGGTTGTATTGCAGCATGTACATCTGCAATTTCTTTCATCATCACCTCATCTACAGCAAGACGACCTGCTGTATCAATGATTACTACGTTGTGACCGTTTGCTTTCGCGAAAGCGATACCATCTTGAGCAATCTTTACTGGATTCTTTTCATCACGATCAGAATATACATCTACTTTAATCTGATCTCCTACTACGTGTAACTGATCAATAGCCGCTGGACGATATACATCACAGGCAACTAGTAAAGGTTTCTTTGTTTTCTTGGTTTTAAGGAAGTTTGCAAGCTTACCTGAAAAGGTTGTCTTACCAGAACCTTGTAAACCCGACATTAATATAATAGATGGAGCACCAGAAAGATTAATTCCTTCTGCATCACCTCCCATTAACTCTGTAAGCTCATCTTTCACAAGCTTCACCATTAACTGCCCAGGTTGTAGGGTCGTTAATACATCAGATCCTAAAGCTTTTTCTTTAACACGGTTTGTAAATTCCTTTGCAGTCTTAAAGTTAACATCTGCATCTATAAGAGCACGACGCACTTCCTTAAGTGTCTCTGCAACGTTTACTTCCGTAATGCTACCGTGACCTTTGAGTACGTGTAGGGCTTTATCTAACTTATCACTTAAATTATCAAACATAGTTATCTGCTATTGTAAAGGTTGCAAATTTAAGGATTTGTAGTGGTTTATCACTCCTATAATAATTACAGATTCTATAAAAATGTGTAGAAAACTACTTAATAACTAGAAGCAATGCAATGAGTGCCACTAGTTCAATTAATTCACGCTTGCGCTTAACTTCTTATAAGATGGGATAGTAAGCAAGGAACTGCTATTTACATGAAGAGCTAATAGGCTCAGCACCAACTCTAATAAGAAAACCAAACAGCTTTTAAACATGAGTTGTAATAAACAAAAAAAGCCTCCCGTAAAAGGAGGCTTTGTACTTGATAAGAACAAGAAATTACTTCTTGAACTTAGCGTATTTGTTTTTGAACTTATCAATACGTCCAGCTGTATCTACAAGCTTAGCTTTACCTGTATAGAATGGATGTGAAGTTCTAGAGATTTCTAGTTTTATTAAAGGATACTCAGTTCCTTCGATCTCAATAGTTTCTTTAGTATCTGCAGCAGATTTTGTTAAGAACACCTCATCATTAGACATGTCTTTAAATGCTACTACTCTAAAATTTTCTGGGTGTATATCTGCTTTCATTATAATCGTACTTAAAAATTATTCTATTTTTCGAGGTGCAAATTTACATAAATTTTAAAAATGAGCAACTATTTTTTAAAATAAATATTACCTATTTCACGAAGTTACGATTTTTCTACGCTCGGTGTAACGATATTGTATATTTGTCTACTAACTGACCATAACCAAAACAACCATTATTATGATATTAGAAGACAAACCAACATCTGCAAAAGATGTAATGCTCAAATTTGGTCTAGTACTAGGTATACTAGCTATTCTCTTTAATGTAATACTATACGTGACAGACAACTTCCTTGCCCCTCACTGGTCATTAGGAATTCTCAATTTTGTAATGACTGTAGTCGTTATTATTCTAGCTTTAAAAGCGTTTAAAGAAAGTAACGGTGGCTTTTTAAAACTTGGACAAGCGATTAAAATTGGCCTTGGAGTTTCACTTATAGCAGCACTTTTAGGTGCACTGTGGGTTCTCGTACTTACTCAAGTTCTCGAACCTAATTACTCAGAGTTAGCGCTTGATGCAATCCGCACTCAAATGATTGAGATGTACCCAGATATGACAGACTCACAAATTGATCAGACTATTTCTTTTCAAGAACCTTTTACTAAAATTGGCTTTATGATTCCTATTGCGATCATGTTGTCATTATTTTTTGGATTTATTATCTCTTTAATAGGAGGATTAATAATGAAAAAAGAAAACCCATACGCAGACGCTTAAAAATTATTTATGCAAATATCTGTTGTCATACCTCTTCTCAACGAGGAAGAATCACTTAAAGAACTACACCATTGGATTTCAGAAACCCTGGAAACCAATGGTTTTTCTTATGAAATCCTATTTATAGATGATGGAAGCACAGATGCTTCTTGGGAGGTAATTGAAACGCTTTCGCAAAAGCGTGATAACATCAAAGGAATTCGTTTTAACCGTAACTACGGTAAATCACAAGCCCTACATGCAGGTTTTGAGGCTGCCGAAGCTGATGTGATTATCACTATGGATGCAGATTTGCAAGACAATCCAGAGGAGATTCCAGACTTATACCGAATGATTACCGAAGATAAGTATGACTTAGTCTCAGGATGGAAAAAGAAGCGCTACGACTCTGTAATTGCAAAAAATCTACCTAGTAAACTCTTTAACGCAGCAGCAAGAAAAACTAGCGGACTCAAACTACACGACTTTAACTGTGGCTTAAAAGCCTACAAAAAAGAAGTAATCAAAACCGTGGATGTATATGGTGAGATGCACCGATACATACCCGTACTTGCTAAGAATGCAGGGTTTTCAAACATAGGTGAGAAAGTAGTACAGCATCAAGCTCGTAAGTATGGTGAGACTAAATTTGGTATGGAACGCTTTTTAAATGGCTTCTTAGATTTACTCACGATTTGGTTTTTAGGAAGTTTTGGAAAGCGACCTATGCACCTTTTTGGTGCGTTAGGTGTTCTTATGTTTGTAATAGGTTTTGGATTTGCAGGATACTTAGGAATAGATAAAGTTTTCTTTCATAGAGCGGGCAGACTGATTACAGAGAGACCACAATTTTATATTTCACTTGTTGCGATGCTTATGGGTATTCAACTATTTATTGCTGGCTTCTTAGGCGAACTCATACTAAGATCAAAACGTGATAAAAAGAGATACAATATTAAAGAGACTTTATAATACATAACTCAACACTTAGACATCCCTCGTAGTGAGCTCTATAAATTATAACAAAATCGTACTTTTGTTAGTAAACAACATACATTCTTATGGTATACCACGATCCCGCTATTTTAGAAAAAGCAAATGCATGGCTTACAGAGACCTTTGATGAGGAAACTCAGCAAGCCATTAAAGAAAATATCGCTCACAATCCAGATGAGCTTGCAGATAGTTTCTATAAGAATCTAGAATTTGGTACTGGCGGAATGCGCGGTATCATGGGAGCTGGAACTAACAGAATTAATAAATATACCTTAGGAAAAAACACCCAAGGTCTATCTGACTACTTGCACAAACAGTTTCCTGATAAAAAAATTAAGGTCGCTATTGCTTACGACTGCCGTCATAACAGTAAAGAACTTGCTCAGGTGGTTGCAAATGTATTTTCGGCAAATGGCATTAAAGTCTTCTTATTTTCTGATCTCAGACCTACCCCAGAATTGAGTTTTGCTGTGCGTCACCTAGATTGCCAGTGCGGTATTGTACTCACTGCGAGTCACAACCCTCCAGAATATAACGGTTACAAAGTGTACTGGGAAGATGGTGGACAGCTCGTACCACCACAAGATAACGAAGTCATAGCCACAATAGATGCGCTTGATTTTAGTGCTATAAAATTCAATGGAGATGACTCTCTTATTGAACTTGTAGATAAAGAAGTAGATAAAGCTTTTGTAGATGCTAGTGTTGCAAATGTATCTTTTGGCCTTACTAATGAAGTAAAGGAGAACTTAAATATCGTTTTCACCTCGTTACACGGTACCTCAATCACACTCGTGCCAGATACGCTTAGACAAGCAGGATTTACAAACCTTCATATTGTAAAAGAACAAGAAGTTCCAGACGGTAATTTCCCTACCGTTGTTTCTCCTAACCCAGAAGAAACTGCCGCTCTTAAAATGGCGCTCGAACTTGGTGAAGAAAAAAATGCAGACATCGTTATAGGTACAGATCCTGATTGTGATCGACTAGGGATTGCTGTGAGAGGAGATGATGGCAAGCTTACCATTTTAAATGGTAATCAAACTATGATCTTAATGACAGATTATTTATTAGAACGCTTTCGCGAAAGCGCAAATCAACACATAGCACCATTTATAGGAAGTACCATCGTGTCTACACCTATGATGGATATTCTTGCAGATGCGTATGATGTAGAATGCAAAACAGGACTTACAGGCTTTAAATGGATTGCCAAAATGATTGTGGATTATCCTAACCAGCACTTTGTAGGTGGTGGTGAAGAAAGCTTCGGCTATATGGTAGGTGATTTTGTAAGAGATAAAGATGCCGTGACCGCTACCCTACTCGCTTGTACCATTGCTGCTCAAGCAAAAGAACAAGGACAAACACTGTTTGAAAAACTGAAGTCGCTGTACGTAAAACACGGTTTTTATAAGGAAACACTTATTGCCCTTGTAAAAAAAGGACAATCTGGCGCAGAGGAAATCAAGCAAATGCTCAAAGACCTTCGTCTAGAGCCTATGAAAGAAATTAATGGAAGTAACGTGATACGTGTAGAAGATTACCAATCATCTACAAGTCGTAACCTGCTTACGAGAGAGACCACTACCATTGATGTCCCAAAGTCTAATGTGCTTATTTTTTATACAGAAGATGGCAGCAAAGTTGCTGCACGACCAAGTGGCACAGAGCCTAAAGTAAAGTTTTATATAAGCGTCAATGCTCCACTGGCTTCGTTGAGTGAGTATGACACAATTTCTGCAACACTAGATAAACGTCTTGCTGGTATAAAAAATGCATTAGGCGTTTAAATAATTCAAAATTTCGCGCAAGCGGAAACACTCTATGGAATATTTTAAGAAGATTCTTTCTTATGCAATGCCGTACAAAGTATATGGTATTCTTAATATCATTTGCAATGTATTTTATGCGCTATTTAGCACATTAGGTTTTGTAGCCTTAATACCTATGCTTCAGGTTCTTTTTGACAAGACTAAAGAAGTTACTGTAAAACCTGAGTGGAAAGGTATCCTTAAAGCTAAAGATTACATGGAGGATTCCTTAGGCTATTATGTCACAGAAATAGCATCTGATGATAAGGCGCAAGCGCTTACGCTTATGATTATCTTCATAATTAGCACTTTTTTACTTAAAAATCTATTCGGATATTTTGCTATGTATTTCATTACTTTTTTAAGAAATGGTGTTTTAAAAGACATACGCAATGCCATGTATGCAAAAATCATGTCGCTCCCAGTGGCTTTCTTTACAGAAAAAAGAAAAGGAGATACAATCGCCCGCGTTACCTCTGATGTGCAAGAAGTGCAGCATTCGTTTTTGAGTATTCTTGAACTCATAGTAAGAGAACCTCTCACCATCATTTTTGCTCTTGCAGCAATGTTTTTATTGAGTCCGCAGCTTGCTGTGTTTGTACTTACATTCATTCCGGTGATGGGTTTCATTATATCACTTATAGGAAAACGGTTAAAGAAAAAATCTGATCGCGTACAGCGTGAGCAAGGCGAACTACTATCTAAACTAGAAGAAACTCTAGGAGGACTTAAAATTGTAAAAAGTTTTAATGCAGAACAGCGTTTTCAGTCAAGCTTTGAAACAAGTACTAAGCGATATAATGACTTTTCAAATAATTTGATGCAAAGACAAGCTCTTGCCTCTCCTACTAGTGAATTCTTAGGTATCGTAGTAATAGGTATATTACTATGGTTTGGCGGGAATATGGTACTTACTGAAGGTACTCTTGATGGACCTACATTTATAGCATTCATGGGGCTAGCTTATGGAATTCTAACTCCTGCAAAGGCATTCTCAAAAGCTAGTTATAGTGTAAAGCGAGGGAATGCATCTGCTCAAAGGATTCTCGAAATACTAGAAACAGAAAACACCATTGCAGATAAAGAAATCACAACCCCAGTTAGTGGTTTTGAAAAGTCTATTAAGCTGTCTAATATTTCATTTAAATATGAAGATCAATTAGTGCTTAAAAACTTTAACCTTAATGTTCCTAAAGGTAAAACGGTAGCCCTCGTAGGTCAATCTGGATCTGGAAAGAGTACGATTGCAAATTTACTTACTCGTTTTTACGACGTGGTAGACGGAACTATAACATTAGATGGACTGGATATTAGAGACATGTCACTTAGCGATTTAAGGAAGAATATAGGGATTGTTACTCAAGATGCTATTCTTTTTAATGATACGCTCAGAAGTAATATGTCTGTAGGTAAAGAGAACGCCACAGATGAAGAAATTATTGACGCACTTAAAATTGCTAATGCTTGGGAGTTTGTACAAGACCTCCCTAAGGGGCTTGATACTAATATAGGTGATAGTGGTAATAAATTGAGTGGAGGACAAAAGCAGCGTCTCTCAATAGCTAGAGCGGTTCTTAAGAATCCACCTATTATGATTCTAGATGAAGCTACCTCAGCACTAGATACAGAAAGTGAGCGTCTCGTACAGAAAGCGCTAGAAAATATGATGAAGAACAGAACTTCAATCGTAATTGCTCACAGACTTTCTACTATTCAAAATGCAGATGAAATTGTCGTAATGCAAAAAGGAGAAATTGTAGAGCAAGGAAAACATCAAGAACTTATTGATAAAAAAGGAATGTATCACAAACTAGTATCGATGCAATCTTTTGAAGAAGCGTAGACTAATCGTTTTCTTTTACAATAACAACGGTCGCCGTATAGCCAGATGCTAGAAACCAAGTATTTGAAGAAATTACTTTTTTCATATCATCGTACATCACAAACTGTGCAGTATTTGCTCCTACAGAACCCTGATTAAGTGCCTTAATTTCTATTTTATTAAATCCTTTCTTAAGGTCTAGATAAAATCCTTGAAACTGACCTTCAAGAAATATTCTAGGATGTACGATCGTATCATTTACACTCACGCTTACTAGATCTCCATCTACTGCACCGTGATCTCTGTAAGTAAAGTTTACAAATTTTGATCCGCTTTTGAAGTCGCCTAAGTATTGATCTCTAAAATATTCTGGACGGAGTTTTTCTCTATCTTTTTCTTGAGAATTATTCATCTTATTTTCGAGAGCAGTATAAGTTTTTTCGGCAAAGTCGGTGCCTTCCATAAAGTTGATCTCTCTTTTCTCATTTGATTTAAAAGGATCCTTAAGCTTTACCTTACTCTTAAAAACAAGGGAGCCAGATTGTACATCACTGCTCTTTTCTCTTGCCATAGGCGCTATAAACACAGGTGCTGGCACATCATTAGGCTGCTTTCCCTTAATTTCTATAGAAGCACTAGGTGCATCTATTTGAGCTTGTGCACTTAGAGATACTAAGAGTAAGGCTAATAATGGAAGAGCCTTAATTGATATGGGGAAAGTAGTTTTCAAATAGTAAGTGAGTCGATGTAACATTTTAGAGTTATGGCTTCCATGCATATTTACCATAAAGTATGCCATTGTTGATTAAAATTACGCTTTCGCGAAAGCGCAACAGCAACCTAACGTATTCAAAGATAAAATATTTGAAATTTATAGGTCAATATATCAGTTGGCAAAATTTATTGTTCATTACATCGTATTAAGAAATAAATTGAAATGTAATGCGTTCTAACCACATCAAACAAATGAATACTTATGAAACTACGTGCATTACTTGCTCTTTTTGTCCTAGCCTCTTTATCTTTCTCTTGTAGCTCAAGAGACGACGATGGAAATAGCGCAACAGATATAGACTGTCTCAACTTAGGAACCCAAGAGCTTGATATTACCATACAAGAATCTTTTACCACACTACCTTCTAAGGTATCTGTTTTCTTTAAAGTAAATGGCAGTGACGGTAGTCCCGTAGCAGGATTAACACCTTCTAATTTTACAATTTTTGAGCAAGGCCGTAATGACGATTGCTATAATGAAATTTCAAATTCTGAGGCATCTGGCGCGATATCTCCAAATGCTCAGATTTTTTCAAATAACACACTGCTAGTTTTAGATTTAAGTAACAGTGTCTTGAGTACAAGCTTACAAGAACTTAAGCAAGCGTCAAGCAGTTTCATAGCTAATGTGATGCCGGCAATACCTACAGATTCTTTTAAAATGGCTATTTACTGGTTTGATGGAGAAGATATTCTTCATGAATTACAACCACTTACCACCAGTGCAGCTGTACTACAAGAAGCTATAGATGGAATTACAGAGGATATCAGTAATGACCCCTCAACAGATTTATATGGCGCCGTAATTAAAGCTACCGAAATTGCAGATGATATTATTGACGTTTCTGAAAATGAAGAGCTATTTGCAGCAGCCTCTGTAGTAATTTTTACAGACGGAACAGATCAGGCAGCTAGATATACAGAACAAGAGGCAGTAGATGCTGTTTCTCATGCAGATGATGATATAAGCTTCTTTACTATAGGTCTTGGCTCAGAGATAGATGAAGGCATACTTTCTAAAATAGGACAAACAGAAAGTGTATTTGCATCTAATGCGGCAGAGCTAGAGTCTGTCTTTAATGACATCTCAAACGGCGTAGCTGGACAAGCAAATAGTTTTTACTTGTTTGAATACTGCAGTCCAAAACGTGATGGAAGTGGCATGAATAACCTTGTTATTCAGGTAATTAATGGGAATCAAGATGGACTAGCACAAACCTCTTTTGACGCAACAGGATTCACTAGTGGCTGTGAATAGCTTTTTTAACTACTCAATTTGAGTAGTTAATCGGCATAAAATACAGCTTTACAGATTGGTACGATTGCGAGATACTATTGTCAAGTAACAATTTTCACAATAGTATATCTTTGTATTATGCTAGTATCAGAATCAAACCTTAACAATGTATTAGAAGATGTTTACATCTTAGAAACAGGAACTTACTATTTTTTTGAAGATTTTATTATCTCAGAAATTAATGAAGGTATGCTCTTTGACTGGCAGATGGCGCAAGAACTCCTTCATCTAGCCGAAAACCATTATGGAACAGAAAATAAGATAGCTTACATATCAAATCGTGTTCACTCTTATTCTTTAGTTCCTCAAGACTGGCTTAAATTTTTTAAGGCTCGCAATTCCATAAGTGCATTTGCCGTGGTTTCATATAACGAGAAAGAAAAATCTGATATACTTATAGAACGCCTTTTCTTTAAATCTAAAATCAAAAAATTCTTTGATTTAAATGAAGCAGTAGATTGGGCTAAAGAGCAGCAAAAAGAATACATTATTAAGAAAACTACGGCTTGATTTTAGTTTCAAGTACTGGAGAATTATAATAGTTAATCTTTAAAATATCCATCCTATTATAGTGTTCATTTAATCGCTTCTTGTAGGAATCCCAATTATAATTACCGGGCCTACTCCAGCCCAACTCTGCGTGACCTATAAGCCTAGGAAAAGCGAGATATTCAATATCATCAGACGATTTTATGGTCTCAGACCACAAAGCAGATTCAATTCCCAACACTTGTGAAGGTGGCACATCCTTAAAAATTTGTGATGGTTTCCAGATATAAGCACTATCCACCTCAACCGTTCCAGCCCAAGTAAGACCTATAGGTGACTTCTTAGTATATTTCATATCCAAGTACATGCGCTTTGCAGGAGATAAAATGACTTTTGCACCTTGAGCAAGTCCTCGTGATGCGGTAGTAGTTCTTTGCCAGTGTTGTACCATGTAAGTACTATCTACACCGGCACTTTCTATCTCTTCCCAGCCTATCACTTGTTTTTTATATTTCTTTACTATTGAAAATACTTTATTGAGAAAAATATTATAATCCTTTTTTGAAGTGACATGAGATTCATCACCTCCTAGGTGTATATATGGCCCAGGGGTCATTGCTGCTATTTCCTTTATCACATCTTCTACAAATATGTATGTGATATCTTTATCCACACACAAGGTGCTGAAGCCCACACGCATTCCCTTATATCTGTCTCTTATACACATCTCCGAGCCCACGAGACGGACTCCTATCTCG
>CAJXSW010000037.1 GCA_913060645.1 uncultured Dokdonia sp.
CGTTGATACTTTCAACGTGATCCACTTATCTTCTGCTGGAAGGTAAAAACGTTTTTTCATAAGATTCACGTTAAATTTACGCTTCGTCTTATTCATCGCGTGGGAAACATTATTTCCGACCATCGCTTTCTTACCTGTAAGCTCACAAACTCTAGACATTCCTAAAACTTTAAATAGTTATTTCAAAACAGGCTGCAAAAATACGTAATTTTATATCTCACAACAAAACTTATTCGTAGTTTTTTTCCTGTTTCTTCAAGTGATTTTCACTTTTCTTTATTTTTACTCTTTATTTCGTCTCGCGTAAGCACTAAAAAGGCACTTTTTCGCGAAAGCGTACTCTTAAAATAATATTTACTTAGAGAGTAATTCTTCCTTAAGTAACTCTAAGGCTTTATTTACAGCCTTACCTATTACTCGCTCTCTGTGATTGCCCATCATAAAATGATGCGCTGTAACACCGTTCTCTGTAGCAATCCCTATATAAACCGTTCCCACCTCTGCATCACTATCTCCTTTTAAAGGCCCTGCGTTACCGGTAGTAGAAATACCTATATCGGATTTATAAAGTTTTCTAGCATTTACAGCCATTTGCTCTGCCACTTGTGCACTTACGACAGAATGCTCTTTAATTACTTCTGGATCTACGCCTAAAATATCAACCTTAGACTGTGTAGCATAAGTGACTAGACTTCCCTTTAAAAATTGCGAAGCACCGCTGTGTGCCGTAAATCGCTCTACCATTTGCCCTCCAGTACAACTCTCTGCTATTGCAAGTGTTTTACCTTTCTCAACAAATAAGCCTGCTACAACTTGCTCAAATTCTCCATCGCTTTCATATCCAACAAAAATGTCGTCTATAAATGGTAAAAGCTTATCTGCTTGTTCTTGCATAGCAACCTCTACCACCTCTTTGTAAAGACCTGAAGTAGATAAACGTAAACGTACTCTACCTAATGAAGGAAGATAAGCTAGTTTAATTTCGGCAGGAAGTTCATTCTCAAAGCGCTCTATCCTTTCGGCGATGGCGCTTTCACCCATTCCGTACGTTAAAAACGTTTTGTGTAGTATATAAGGAAGTTTAAACTGCTTTTGTAAACGAGGCAGCACTTCATTCTCCATAAGCCCCTTCATTTCATAAGGAACACCCGGCATAGAGACAAAGATAGTATTATCGTTCTCAATCCACATTCCTGGAGCAGTACCAAATTCGTTTACTAGCACTTCTGCCTTACTAGGCACCATAGCTTGCGTTTTATTTGCATCAAGCATTGGCTTTTTAATATACTCCTTAAAGAGATGCGCTACATGATCTAGTACTCCTTGATTGAACACTAGCTCATCATTAAAGTACTTACATATGGTATGCTTTGTAATATCGTCTTTAGTAGGACCTAGACCGCCTGTAACAATCACAAGATCTGCTCTAGATTGTGCAGCTGCAAAGGCTTCTAGTATATGACTTTCATCATCTTGAATAGAAGTGATTTGATATATAGAGACTCCTATTTTATTGAGAGCAGATGATATGTAAGCACTATTAGTATCTACAATCTGGCCTATGAGAATCTCATCACCTATCGTTATAATTTCTGCTTTCATTTAAAAATCTTCTTGAAGCTCAGCAATCACAGTTCCTAAGGTAGAGGTTATATCATCTAGCTTAGACTGTATTGCAGACGTAGGCTTATTACTATCACTCCACTTCTCCATCGCTTTGATTTGACCTAATAAGTCAATACCAAACATATCGAGATTAGGTTTCATTTTATGTGCAAATTGATATGCCATCTTGTGGTTATTATTTGCAATAGCACTTTGCATTGACTCTAAATCTGGCGGAATTTCTTGTAAGAATGTTGCCACGATAATGCCTACAAAATCCTCATCACCACCAGCGATCTCTCTTACTTTTTCTAGATTATAATGTCTCAACATGTCTTATTTTACGTTTATAGAGAACATCTCTGTTTCTCCTATATACCCTTTTAATTTATCATTTTCTTGTACTCGTGCAACTCCCGCAGGCGTTCCCGTAAATATAACATCTCCTATCTTAAGTGTAAAATACTGAGACACATAACTTATTAAAGCATCAATTTTCCATAGCATTTCACTAGTAGATCCTTCTTGAACTGTAACGTCATTATTCTCTAGACGAAAAGAAATATCATCTACAGTGTCAAAGTCTGACACAGGTAACCACTTTGAACTTATTACGGCAGCACCGTCAAAGCCTTTTGCTTTTTCCCATGGCAATCCTTTTTCTTTAAGTTGCGCTTGTAAGTCACGAGCTGTAAAGTCAATACCTAGACCTATCTCATCATAATACGTACTAGCATATTTTTGATCTATATACTTCCCTATTTTCTTAATTTTTACAAGAATTTCCACCTCATGATGCACATCATTAGAAAATGGCGGTATCACAAATGGATGTTTACTTAATAAAATAGAAGAATCTGGCTTTAAAAACACCACTGGATGTTCTGGACGCTCATTCTCAAGCTCTGCAATATGCTTTGCATAATTACGACCTATACATATAAGTTTCATAAGCTATGCTTTAGTGTTAAGTTTACGCAGTTTTATGGCCGTAAGCACTTTCTTAGTGTAAAGAGGGAAATCTGCATTTTGAATCCAGCCAAAATAACCTGGCTCATTATCTAGCACCTCTTCTACTTTTTTACCTTTATGTTTTCCAAAGGTAAAAATCTCTACATCATCCTTATCGTAGCCTATAAAACCAGCAAAATCTGCTTGTTTTTTACGCGTACTAAAGTCTCCTAAGAATTTCATATCATTCTCTAGCTCATCATATCTGTCAAGCTGTGACTTCAACACCTCATAGGTCGCCCATGTATCGGCAGAGGCGCTGTGCGCGTTAGTAAGGTCTTTACCGCAATAAAATTTATAAGCCGCAACAAGTGTGCGTTGCTCCATCTTGTGAAAAATATTTTGCACATCAATGGCATTACGATTTTTCATATCAAAATCAATCCCAGAGCGCAGTAGTTCTTCTACTAGTAATGGGATATCAAATCTATTAGAATTAAATCCCGCAAGATCTGCATCCTTTATAATATCATAAACATCCTTTGCACGAGCAGCAAATGTAGGCTTGTCTGCCACATCTGCATCACTTATTCCATGCACCGCAGTTGTTACCGCAGGAATAGGCACTGTAGGATTTATACGTTCTGTAAACTCTTCTTCCCTTCCATCTGGAAATACCTTTAAAATAGAAATCTCTACGATTCTATCTTTGGCTACGTTAATTCCAGTAGTCTCAAGGTCAAAAAAGCAAATCGGTCTTATAATTTTTAATTGCATGGCACAAAAATACTTGTTTCAATCTACAAAATTAACTCCCTCTTTCATTAAAAATGGTAGATTCTGTATCTTGGTACGTCTTTTGATTTTAAGATAGTTATGAAAAACAAATTTTTACTGTTGGCCTTTTTAATTTTCGCTTTCGCGAAAATGGGAAATGCACAAACCTCAGCATTTACCACAGATGATGTCTCTGGAGTTTATAGTAAAGGATTTGAAACCACATCAGAATCATCAAAATTTAATACTAGTACAAAATTCACAAGGTCACTTATCCTATCTCCAAATGGCAGATTTAAGTATCACAATTTTAGACAACTCAAAGGTCAAGAAGAAGAGCACTGGTGGGCACGCGGCAACTGGAGACTTGAGGGTAAAGTTGTTTTTTTTACAACCACCAAAGATGATATAAACGATCAATTTACGATTGATTTAAATAATACAAAGGCACGATTCTTCAAGAAGTCACCTCGAAGTAAATCGCCTAAAATTCAGCCAACGTACATTCGATTTTTCGAATCGGATTACTCACTAACTAAGAATTTAAAACTTCCTAAAACAGATGAATAGATTACAACTATTACTTTTTATAGCCTTGGTGTCAGGGTTTCAATTTTTCGCGAAAGCGCAACAAAACAACACGCCTCCTGTAGAATTGATAGAAGATAAACAACCAAAAAGATGGCTACTTTATGCTCAAAACAATACAGACGAGGAGCAAGAGGCTTTTTTAATTGTGCAAGGTGAAGGCTTTAGAAGAAGCGCAGATAGGCCTGTGATAAAAAAACTTCCTCCTAACTCAAAAGTCCTCATGATTACACTTATCCCTCTCAAAGGAGTGGAGCCCACCTACACTAAGATTTTTACTTACGAGAACGAATTGCAAGACATCTCAACCAGAAAAGGAGCAGACAGAGAAGAGTTTGTAAACATAAGACCCCTAAAGGATGATGAACTCACCGTATTTACAGAGCCAGATTGTGAGAAATGTAAGTTGCTCACAGATTTTTTAAATAAAAATCATTACAAATATCGTGTGCTGGATGTAAGCACTAACAACAAGGTGAATGACTTTATGTTTGATCATCTCAAAAACTCAAGCTACAAAGGAGGGATTATAGATTTACCAGTAGTAATGTTTGAAGGAAGAAAGCACTGGAGCATTGTAGATATTAAAACCTTCATACGTGAGTACGACTGGAAAGGATTAAAAAAGAGCTGATCCTGACGATTCAGATATTAATAACTCCTATAAAACAAGAAAGGCGCAACTCACGTTGCGCCTTTGGCTTATATAAATTTAATCGCTTTACTTATACTTCGCGATTTACATCAAATCCTTCCAGATACTCAGCAACACGTTTCACAAACTGTCCGCCCAGTGCTCCATTTACCACACGGTGGTCATAAGAGTGTGAAAGGTACATTTTCATACGTATCCCGATAAAATCTCCTTCTGGAGTTTCTATCACTGCTGGCACTTTGCGTATTGCTCCTAGCGCTAGAATTGCAACTTGCGGCTGATTGATAATAGGAGTTCCCATGATAGATCCAAAGGTTCCTACATTTGTTACCGTATACGTTCCTCCAGCAGTATCATCTGGTTTTAATTTTCCATCTCTAGCACGTCCCGCAAGATCATTAACAGACTTTGCCATCCCTACAAGATTAAGCTGGTCTGCATTTTTTATTACAGGTACTATAAGGTTACCATCTGGTAAAGCTGCTGCCATACCTAGGTTTATATTTTTACGTTTTATGATCTTATCACCATCTACGGCAATGTTAATCATAGGGAAATCACGTATAGCTTTTGCTACAGCCTCCATAAATATAGGAGTAAAGGTTAAATTCTGACCTTCTTTTGCCTTGAAGCTATCTTTGTGTTTCTTTCTCCAGTTCCAAATGTTTGTTACATCTGCCTCAATAAATGATTGAACGTGTGCACTTGTTTGTACAGATGCTACCATGTGATGCGATATGAGTTTCCCCATACGTGTCATCTCTATGATCTCATCTTCACCATTTACACTTACTGGTGTAGCTTTTACTGCAGGAGCAGCCTTAGCAGCAGGCGCTTGTTTCTGTGCAGCTGGCTTAGCCGGAGCTGTACCACGTGTAGAAAGATATGTTACCATATCATCCTTAGTCACTCTACCATCTTTACCCGTACCTGCAATTGCATCAAGCTCTGCTTGATCAATACCTTCTTCCTTAGCCATGTTACGCACCAGTGGTGAGTAAAAACGGTCTCCAGAACTTACAGGAGTAGCTACTGCGTCTTTTGCAGCAGTAACAGTTTGAGCGACTGCAGTAACTGCAACCTCTTCTTCTTTAGTTTCTTTTTGAGCTGGCGCTGGCGTAGCGTCTCCGCCCCCTTCACCTTCGGTTTCTATAATAGCAATAGTCTGCCCTACCTCAACAACATCATCTACCTCAAACAGTTTTTCTATTAAAATACCGTCTACTTCACTAGGAACTTCACTATCTACCTTATCTGTAGCGATCTCTAGTACAGGTTCATCTGCCTCTATAGTATCTCCTACTTCTTTTAACCAAGTTGTAAGCGTTGCTTCTGCAACACTTTCTCCCATTTTTGGTAGCTTTAATTCAAATCTTGCCATATTCGTAAAATGTAGCTGTTTTTAATACTCGTTTTTGCAAAAATAGTAATTAAATCAATCCAATAGTGATTATAAATTATTAATCTCTATTAAACTCAATTACATCGCCCTTCCCTAGACTACTATTACTGCCTATTGCAAAAGTACCATTTTTAGGAATGATTTTATAGGTAGCACCACTACCTCGATATGTTATAATTTCCTTAATTATGTCACTATACGCCACATATGCCGCATCAAAAACAAGCTCTTGCCCTTCCTTAGGAACACACATATCACCTATAACTGTTACAGGTTTTGTTACCGCTTTCGCGAAAGCGTCACTCAAAAATGTATTATCTGTAAGCAGCATATATTCTTTTACGTTACTCTCGCTATCAACTAGGTGAGACTGTAAATACTTTTTAAAAAATGCAGCTTTGAACTTAGCCAAGTTCACACCAGTATTCACAAGAAAACCTTTGAATACATTATTATTAAAATGCTTTTCATAAAACAATTGCATTGCTCCATAAAAACACTTTCTATAGTGCTCATCCCTTACAGTGCTCTCTCCTTTAAAATGCAGCATCGCCTCATCGCCTATGTAGTGATTGCTATAACCTGCCTTTGTAATGGTGTAAGACAAGTCTATATCTTCTCCAAACATAAAATAGCGCTCATCAAATCCTCCTACTTCCTCATAAAGATTACGAGACATAAACATAAATGCACCCACTAGAATAGCTACTTCACCCCTAGCATCACTCGCTATATGAGTGGCATAATAAGAGGATCCATAACCCATCATCTTACTTAATGCAACTCTGAGAGTAGGAACATTGCGCTTACTTTCTGGCAAATAAGCACCTCTCCCATTTACAAGACGTACTCCTTGCGCTCCGGTATATTGTTCTTGGGTAGTTATTTTTAGTAAACTCTCAAATACACTCGACGGAACCACTGTATCTGGATTAAGAATACAGATATAAGTTCCCTTTGCTAAGGCAACTCCTTGATTATTTGCAGACGAAAAACCAGCGTTTTTCTTATTGGCAACGATTTTTACGGTAGGAAACTTATCCTTGACCATTTGTACACTGCCATCTATAGAAGCATTATCTACCACTATAATCTCTGCATCTGTAAAAGCTATTGCATCTTGCACACTGTCTAGACATAACTCTAGGTAGTGCATCACATTATAACTTACAATGATTATGGAGAGTTGCAAAAAGCTTAAAAGAATTTATTAGGTATTGCTATGTATAACTTACAGTAGCAATGATGTGACATTTTTCAAGTGACAATATATTAATTTAATTCTTTAAAGAATTCTCAAAAGGAATGCGATGTAAAATACTTCTACCTAGCGTTACCTCATCTGCATACTCTAGCTCGTCACCTACGGCAATACCTCTAGCAATAGTAGAGGTTGCTATATCGTAAGCTTCTAGCTGTCTATAAATATAGAAGTTTGTAGTATCTCCTTCCATAGTAGAACTTAGTGCAAAAATCACCTCTTTCACCACTCCGCTTTTTGCTCTATCTATAAGTGAAAAAATATTTAAATCCTGAGGACCTATACCGTCCAGCGGACTGATTTTACCTCCCAGGACATGGTATAAACCACGATACTGACTCGTATTTTCTATCGCCATTACATCCCTTACGTCTTCTACCACGCAAACTATACTTTCATCTCTATTGGGATTTGAGCATATCTCGCACAATGCTACATCTGAGATGTTGTGACATTTTTTACAGAATTTA
The DNA here is from genome assembly GCA_913060645.1 of uncultured Dokdonia sp. Lineage (GTDB taxonomy): Bacteria > Bacteroidota > Bacteroidia > Flavobacteriales > Flavobacteriaceae > Dokdonia. Next base: position 7,710 of record CAJXSW010000037.1, read on the forward strand.
ATAGTATCGCGCATCGTATTTAATGCTTCTGTAAGGTGGTGTGTCTGCGTCTCTGGCTGGCGTAATAAATGTAATACTAATCGTAATGCAGTACGCTTGCCTACTCCTGGGAGTTGAGACATTTCATAGACTGCATTTTCAAGAAGTTTTGAAGAGAATTCCATAGTTGTAAAGATAACTCTTTAGTGACGTTATGTAAAAATCACTTAGTTGATAGACGCACTAATTCTTATCCTCCAGTAACGGTACAAATCTAAACTCTCCATATTCCTTTTTCTCAAAAGAAGTCGCCGAGGCTCGTATGTAGCGCTGCATAATTTGCGGGTCATCACCTACGGGTATAATAAGCCTACCTCCTATTTTAAGTTGAGCGAGTAGCGGTTTTGGAACAAACGGAGCTCCAGCCGTCACTATAATACTATCAAAAGGCGCATAAGACGGTAATCCTTTATACCCATCGCCAAAACTCAAAAAACGAGGCCTATAACCTAGCTTAGTAAGAAACAACTTTGTTTTCTTATACAATTCTTGCTGGCGTTCTATAGAATATACTTTTGCTCCTAGCTCACAAAGCACAGCAGTTTGGTAGCCACTTCCCGTTCCTATCTCGAGAACTTGATGTCCTTTCTTAATCTCCATTAATTCACTTTGAAAAGCAACTGTATATGGTTGTGAGATGGTTTGATCTGCAGCGATAGGAAACGCTTTGTCTTGATATGCGTGATGCTCAAAACTACTATCCATAAAAAAATGACGCGGAATCTTCCCAATAGCATTAAGAACAAGATCATTTGTGATTCCCTTATCTCTCAATATTTGAACAAGTTGGCGGCGTTTTCCTTGGTGGCGAGTAGTGTCTTTCATGGATTACTAAATTAGAAGAAAAGTTGGAAAATCAATATACCTATCTGTAAGATTTTACAACCATTCTAAAAAAATCTCCTTTGTAGAAAGCTGTATCCTATTAAAAAGTATCTAAAACCTTATTTTTGTATAAAAATCAAACACTATGCTTAAAGCTGGCGTACTCGGTGCTGGACACTTGGGAAAAATACACTTAAAACTTCTTAACCTTTCTGAACACTACAACCTTGTAGGTTTTTACGACACCTCAAAAGAGGTTAGAGATGCCATCTCTCAAGAATTTGGTTACACTGCTTTTGAGACCGAAGAAGATTTAATCAACGCCTGTGATATGGTAGATGTAGTAACTCCTACCACCTTTCACTATGCAAGTGCAGAAAAGGTAATCAAAGCTGGAAAGCACCTCTTTATTGAGAAACCAATAACAAACACAGTTGAGGAGGCAGAAAAACTACTCACGCTTGCAAAAGAACACAATGTTTTAGGTCAAGTAGGTCATGTAGAACGCTTCAATCCGGCATTTATGTCTGTGAGCGATTCCATTAAAAGCCCTATGTTTATAGAGGCACATAGACTTGCAGAATTTAATCCAAGAGGAACCGATGTTCCTGTGGTTTTAGACCTTATGATACATGACATTGATGCAATACTAAGTGTTGTAAATAGTCCTGTAAAAAGTGTCAATGCGAGTGGTGTATCTGTTATATCAGAAACTCCAGATATTGCAAATGCCCGTATTGAGTTTGAAAACGGATGTGTTGCAAACCTAACCGCGAGTCGTATCTCTATGAAAAACATGCGTAAAGCACGTTTCTTTCAGAAAGACGCATACATTTCGGTAGATTTTCTTGAGAAAAAAGTAGAGGTTGTAAAAATGAAAGACGCTCCAGAATCTCCAGATGATTTTGCAATGATTCTTCAGAATGCAGAAGGAATCAAGAAGCAAATTTATTTTGACAATCCAGACGTTCCTAGTAATAACGCGATACTTGATGAGCTAGACGCTTTCGCGAAAGCAATAAAAGAAAACACCACCCCAATCGTATCATTGAAGGCTGGAACAGAAGCTTTACGAGTAGCAAAAATGATTATTGCAGATTTTTAGAAAACACATATTCAAACACACAATCTCTTTTACAAGGGAGCACACAAAGCACTTCATTTATGAAAAACATAGCAGTTATAGGAGCAGGAACAATGGGTAACGGTATTGCACACACTTTTGCTCAAAGTGGTTACCAAGTACAACTAGTAGATATCTCTCAAGATTCACTAGACCGTGGGATTAGTACTATCTCAAAAAACCTAGATAGAATGGTTGCCAAAGAGCGTATTACCGCTATAGAAAAGCAGCAAACTCTTGACAACATCACTACGTACACAAACCTTGCAGAAGGTGTTAAGAATGCTGAGCTTGTAGTGGAAGCTGCTACCGAAAATGTAGATTTAAAACTAAAGATTTTTGAATCTCTAGATGCCGCTACAAGTGACTCATGCATACTTGCTACAAACACATCTTCTATTTCAATTACTCAGATTGCGGCTGTTACAGAACGTCCAGACCAAGTAATAGGAATGCACTTTATGAACCCTGTACCTATCATGAAACTTGTAGAAATCATAAGAGGTTATAATACGAGTGACCTTACTACAAAGACCATCATGGAACTTTCTGAAAAGCTAGGTAAAGTACCAGTGGAGGTTAACGATTACCCAGGATTTGTAGCAAATCGCATCCTCATGCCTATGATTAATGAGGCTATAGAAACATTATATAACGGTGTGGCTGGTGTTTATGAAATAGACACAGTTATGAAACTAGGAATGGCGCACCCTATGGGTCCTTTGCAACTTGCAGATTTTATAGGTCTAGATGTTTGTTTATCTATTCTTGAAGTAATGCACGACGGATTTAAAAACCCAAAATATGCACCTTGCCCGCTTTTAGTAAACATGGTAAGAGCTGGAAAATTAGGAGTAAAGTCTAGTGAAGGCTTTTACGATTATAAAGAAAGTCGCAAGGCAGAGAAAGTCGCAGCAATGTTTGCTTCATAATCTCCACACTACTCAAAGCTCAATAAAGGCGCATTGTTTTGCGCCTTAAGTACATATAACATGGCAAAAATTCTCCCATTCCGTGCGGTAAGACCTACTAGAGACAAAGTAGGGCTGGTTGCTACACGCGCTTACCAATTTTATGATCAAGTAGGACGCGACCACAGAATGGCACAAAATCCATTCTCATTTTTGCACATTATCAATCCTGGATATAAATTTCAAAAAGAAATCACTGGGAAACAACGTTTTGAACTAGTGCGCAATCGCTATCAAGAATTTAAAGATGATGGTGTCTTTGTTAAGGAAGAGCAACCTGCATTTTATGTATATAGAATAGTAGATAGAGAAAAGAACACCTTTTGTGGTATTGTCGCTAGCGCTTCTGTAGAAGACTATGAGAATGACGTTATAAAAAAGCACGAAGACACGCTGGAAGATCGCGAGACTCTTTTTACAGAATATCTAGATACTGTAGGCTTTAATGCAGAAGCTGTATTACTTACCTATAAAAATTCTGATGAGATTAAGAGCATACTCAACAATGTAATGAGCAATCGCGCCGAGTATGAGTTTACAACTACCTATCGTGATACGCATCACTTATGGCCAGTAACAGACAAAGCGACTATAGAAAAGCTGCAACATGCTTTTGCCAGCATGGATAGCCTTTACATTGCAGATGGTCACCATAGATCTTCTTCCTCTGCCCTACTTTCTAAAAATCACACAAAAAATCAAGAGACCTACCATTCATTTATGAGTTTCCTCATACCTGAATCAGATTTACTCATTTATGAGTTTAATAGACTTATAAAGGACCTTAACGGCCTGAGTAAAGAAGCATTTTTAATAGCGCTAGACAGCAAGTTTAGGATTGAGAATCGCGGCACCACTCCCTATAAACCATCAAAGAAACATCACTTCAACATGTATCTGGATGGCGAGTATTACAGCCTTTACTTGAGACATAGCTTACGTAGTTTTGATACTCCACTAGACAGACTAGATACTCACATACTGTATGAAACTGTACTTAAACCTATTTTAGGAATCATAGACTTGAGAAATGATGACCGTATAGTATATGTAGATGGCAGGCGCGATATTACAAGCTTAACAGACCGTATAGACAATAAGGAATATGCGGTAAGCTTTGGTATGCTACCAGTCACTATAAATGAGTTAAAAGAAATAGCAGACGCTGGATTAAAAATGCCACCAAAAAGTACGTATATTGAACCTAAACTACGCAGTGGCGTAACCATTTACGAATTTTAATGAGTATAGCAGAAAATATCTTACGCTTTCGCGAAAACATTCCTTCACATGTTACTCTTGTAGCTGTTTCAAAAACTAAACCTGTTTCAGACCTCATGGAGGCTTATGAAACTGGGCAACGCATTTTTGGGGAGAATAAGATTCAAGAAATGACAGACAAGTGGGAAGAAATGCCCAAAGATATACAGTGGCATATGATAGGCCACGTTCAAACAAACAAAGTTAAATTTATGGCTCCATATGTGAGCCTTATACATGCTGTAGATCGTTTAAAACTTATAAAAGAAGTAAATAAACAAGCAGAAGCAAATGACCGAGTGATTGATATTCTTATTCAGATTAAGATTGCTCGTGAAGATTCAAAATTTGGTATGAATGTTCAAGATGCCGTGAAGCTTTTTGAAGAAAACACATTAGAAAACTATCCCCATGTAAATGTGGTAGGACTGATGGGAATGGCAACTTTTACAGATAACCAAGATCAAATTGCGGCAGAGTTTGAGTTGCTAGAAGGATTATTTTTACGCTTTCGCGAAAGCGCAAATCTCACCATACTATCCTCAGGAATGAGTGGTGATTATAAACTCGCAATTGACAAAGGGAGCACCATGATTAGAGTAGGAAGCAGTATTTTTGGTGCTAGATAATTTTAATCACTTTGATTCACTTTTAAAATAATATAATTCCCTAAAACTGGAATTTTAAAAAATAGCATATTTACGCAATACTAGACATAGAAACCACTGGCGGTAAGTACAACGAAGAAGGTATCACAGAAATCGCCATTTATAAATTTGACGGACATCAAGTTGTTGATCAGTTTATAACTCTCGTTAATCCTGAACGTCCCATACAAGCATTTGTAGTAGGACTTACTGGTATTAATAACGGGATGTTAAAAGATGCTCCAAAGTTTCATGAGATAGCAAAGCGTATTATTGAAATTACTGAGGGATGCATTATTGTTGCTCATAATGCCCAGTTTGACTATCGCATTTTAAGTCTAGAATTTGACAGACTCGGATATCCTTTTGAAAGAACAACGCTATGCTCTGTAGAGCTTTCTCAAGAATTGCTGCCAGGTCATGATAGCTATAGCCTAGGCAAGTTAACGAAGGCACTAGGAATCGCGATGTCTAACAGACATAGAGCAGATGGAGATGCTATTGCCACAGTAAAGCTTTTTAAGTTACTCCTAGAGAAAGACCCAGAAAAGACAATTATAACTAAAGCCATACGCTCTTTCCCAAAAAAGCACATGGATGCCAAACTCAAGGACCTCATAAGAAGTGTACCTTCTGAGACTGGTGTGTACTTTATGCACAATGTGAATGGAACCATCATTTACATAGGCAAAAGTAAAAATATGAAAAAACGTCTTACGCAGCATTTTACTAATGATAATCGTAAGAGTAAGCAAATACAAGATCAGGTAGAAACGGTTACCTACCAGACTACAGGCACCGAACTCATTGCACTTCTGAAGGAAAATGAAGAAATAAAACGCAATAAGCCAAAGTTTAATAGAGCCTTGCGCAGAACTAAATTTAAGGTACAGCTCACTCACTATACAGACAGTGAAGGTTACATACACCTCAAGACCGAAAGAGCAGATGGCCGCAAAGAATCTATAACAACTTATAGCAACTCTATGAGTGCAAAGGCTAATCTAGAGCGCATTATCGACTCGTATGATTTATGCCAGAATAAGACACTGTACAATGAAAAGAGTGGCAACTGCTTTAATTACACTATTAAAAAATGCAATGGCGCTTGTATAGGTGAGGAATCACCAGAATCATACAACCAGCGTGTGCAAGCTTTTCTAGACAAGCATAGTTACAAAAACAAGAGTATGGTAATCGTGGAGCGTGGTCGTACCTCAATTGAACGCTCTGTTGTACTTATAGAAGATGGTGTTTTTATGGGAATAGGTTATTACAAACCTGATTTTCAACTCAACGATCTAGAAACACTTAAATCTATTATAACTCCTATGGAAGATAATAGAGATGCTAGACACATTATCCAGAGTTATTGTCGTAGTAGAAAGCGACTTAAGATTATTCCGCTAGACCAGATTACTAACTAGCACAGAAAATACTATTTTTAAGCTTCTGTATAACAACTATATATTTTGACAAAAGAGGACACATCATTTTGGCGCAGAAAACTGCACGATATTATTTACGAGGCAGACACGCCTGCCGGAAAATTGTTTGATGTGGTACTTCTCATTCTCATACTTGCTAGTATTGCACTAGTAATGCTGGAGAGTGTAAAAAGTATAGATGCAAAATATCATGATGTATTTGAAGTAGGAGAATGGATTATCACCATCTTCTTTACGCTAGAGTACTTTGCGAGAATTATAACGATAAAAAAGCCTTCAAAATATATTTTCAGCTTTTATGGTCTCATCGACTTCTTCTCTACAATACCACAATATCTAGCCTTTTTCTTTATTGGCTCAAATGCATTACTTACTGTAAGGGCACTCCGCCTCTTACGAGTATTCAGAATTTTAAAGATCACGAGATACGTAGGTGAGTCTAACAAGTTATCAAAAGCACTACGAGATAGTAGAGCCAAGATTAGTATTTTCTTATTTGCCGTACTCATTCTTTGTATAATTGCTGGTACTATCATGTACATGGTTGAAGGTGAAGAAAGTGGTTTCTCAAGCATACCTGTAAGCGTTTACTGGTGTATTGTAACGCTCACTACGGTAGGTTTTGGCGATATTGCACCCGTTACTCCACTTGGACAACTTATTGCTGCTGTCATCATGATTTTAGGATATGGTATTATTGCAGTACCTACAGGTATTGTAAGCGCCGAATATGCAAAAGACATGAGCTCAGAAAAAATCACAATAGATGGTGAAGATTATGTGCATATGAACACGCAAGCATGCGTAAACTGTAATGCAAAGAAACATCGTGATGATGCCGAATTTTGTCATAAATGCGGACACACGCTTAACGTCTCACATGAGTAAATACCTCATCCCCATCGTAGGACCTACTGCAATAGGTAAAACTGCACTTTCCATTAAAGTAGCACAATACCTCAAGACAGAAATTCTATCTGCAGACTCACGACAGTTTTTTAAAGAGATGTATATAGGTACAGCCGTTCCAGAACCTGAGGAGCTTGCTGCAGCCCCGCATCATTTTATACAACACCTCTCTGTAGATCAAGACTACAGTGTGGGTCACTTTGAAAAAGACGCTATCCAGAAAATTACGGCACTACATAAAAAACACGACACCCTAGTGATGGTAGGTGGCTCAGGCATGTACGTGGATGCCGTTATTAATGGACTAGATGAGTTTCCAGCAGTAAAAGATGGTGTACGAGCTAAGCTAAAAGATTTACACGAGAGCGAAGGTATTGAAGCGCTACAGGAACTTCTATTAGAAAAAGACCCAACCTATTACGAGCAAGTTGACATCCAGAATACACAACGCGTCATAAGAGCTTTAGAAGTATGTCTTTCGGCAGATGAGCCTTTTTCATTTTATAGAAATAGACCTAAACCTAAGCGCAACTTTGAAACTATCAAAATAGGATTAAAAGCAGACCGTAAAATTATGTACGACCGCATTAATTTACGTGTAGATCTTATGATTAAAAATGGTCTGGTTGAAGAGGTGGAAAGTTTGCTTTCGCGAAAGCATAACAACGCCCTTATAACAGTAGGCTACAGAGAGCTCTTTGAATACTTTGATGGAACAGTTACTCTAGAACGAGCTATTGAAAATATAAAAACAAATACCCGTCGTTTTGCAAAAAGACAAATGACTTGGTATCGCCGTGATGAGACTATCAATTGGTTTGACTACCAGACACCTTTTGAGGAAATAGCATCGTTTATAAATAAAAAAACGCACCACTCTTAGAGTGGTACGTTTTAATAGGTACACTAATATCGTTTATACCGATATTGGCTATTAGTCGTCTTTCTTTACAACTAGACGGAATCCTTCTCCGTGTATGTTTAAAATCTCTACAAGGTCATCCTTTTTAAGGTACTTACGTAGTTTTGCAATATATACATCCATACTTCTAGATGTAAAGTAATTATCATCTCTCCAGATTTTTGTTAGAGCTAGCTCACGTGGCATCAAATCATTTTCATGAAGTGCAAGCATACGTAATAACTCATTTTCCTTAGGAGATAATTTTATAGGCTCCTCTTCTTTATACGTTAAGAAACGTAGTTTTGAATTTAAGTGGAAGTTACCAACATTAAATTCGAACTGCTTAGAATCTGCAACAGAATCAACAGACTTACGCTGTATGATTGCCTTTATTTTCATAAGTAGCACTTCACTATCAAACGGCTTATTTAGATAGTCATCTGCTCCTACTTTGTATCCTTTAAGTACATCTTCTTTAAGAGCTTTTGCTGTTAAAAAGATGATAGGAATATCTTCATTCTTCTCTCTTATTTCTTTGGCTAGTGTAAAACCATCTTTATATGGCATCATTACATCAAGGATACAAAGATCATAATCGTCTTTCTTGAATTTCTCAAATCCTTCCATACCGTTTTTTGCATGAGTGACATTGTAGTCATTCATCATAAGGTAATCTTTAAGAACTGTTCCGAAGTTCGGATCATCCTCTACTAGTAAAATCTTTTTGTTTTCAGTTTCCATATTAATATGATATTAGTGGTATTTTGATTATGAATGTACTTCCCATTCCTTTTTCACTTTCAACGGAGATTTCTCCTTGGTGGTCGTCTACGATTCTTTTTGCGTAGGCAAGTCCCAATCCGTGGCCTTTTACGTTATGTATATCTCCTGTGTGCTCACGATAAAATTTGTCAAATACTTTCTTTTGTACTGCCTTAGTCATACCATCACCCTTATCTTGAATCTTGATGATAATTGAGTCTTTTGTGTTTTCTGTATACACATCAATCTCTGGCGCTCTATCCTCTGGAGTATACTTTACAGCGTTATCCATAATATTTACTAAGACATTAGTAAAATGTGACTCGTTTGCAAGTACCGGAGTACGATCTGCATCTAGATGAAGGTCTATATATCCTCCACGGTCTTCTACTATTAAAAGAACATGGTTACTAGCATCCTCTACTAGTTCGTGCATATCTAAACGCTCTTTTTGAATATCTAGTTCGTTCTTTTCAAGTTTAGAAATACGCAACACGTTTTCTACTTGACCATGCATCCTTTTATTTTCTTCTCTTATGAGTCCTTGATAATAACTAACCTTCTCAGGATTAGTAGATATTTTTGAGTTCTTTAAAGCATCTAGCGCAAGGTTTATAGTTGCTATAGGAGTTTTAAACTCATGCGTCATGTTATTTATAAAATCTGTCTTTATTTGAGAGATTTGACGCTGCTTATTAAGTTGATGCAATGCACTAGAATATGCTATAACAATAATGAGTGTAAATATTATAGACAAGCCAGCCATTCCTAATATAGAAGAAATTACAAATTTCTTTTCTCCTGGAAACTGTACATATAATGAGTAGTCACTTAAATCTTGATTATAAAGAAATATTGGCTCGCTATATCCTGGAGCAGATTTTCTAAATTTAAAATTATCAGACCTTACTTTAGTAAGTAAATCATTACTATACACTCCAAAATCAAAATCTGTTTCTAGGTTTCTCTCTACAAGCTCTATCGTTAATAATCTTTCTATTTCTTCTGCAGTAAGTCTCTTATGAATAGGAATCTTAGTCGCTATCTCACTCACTATATCAGAAAATCTAAATTTCTCATAGTCAATAAGCCTTGAGAACTCTTGAATTCTGTTTGAAGTGGTTTCTTCTCCACCTTCTACATTATTCTTTCTTATAATTTGAGTAGACTTTCTGTTTGCATAACGTTTAAAGGCAATACTATCACCTTTTTCACCTATAAAACCAGGTGCTGTTATCTTAAAATCTTCTTGAAGAATACCGCTTGTATAAAGAATAAGCTCATTATTTACTAGATCTTCATTTAGGTAAAAATACTCGTCAAACGTAAGATCATCTGGCACTCCTATACTATCTACCATATTCTGCACTGGGTAGTAGTAATCTTCTAACTCTCTGTTTTCAATTTTATCCACAACGGCAGATAATGCTTGTCTAGCATTAAAGCTAAATTGCTCTCGCTTTGTCTCAACACTACTTGTTATCCAGTAGCCTTGAACAAAGATGATTCCTATGAGTGAAAGACTCATAAGAATGATTAATAAGTAAAACAGTTTTTTATTCACTATCCAAAAGTAAGATTTTAACATTTGAAGCCGATTCGGTTTAACCAAATGTTAACAAGCAGCTATTTTACTACTTCCAGCCCTTACCTATACGTGTCATAATATGAGTGTGAATACGACTTACAGCGCTTTTTGATAACTCCAAAAACTCATTTTCTATGAGTACATCTGCCATAGCGGTCTTACGATTATCCGTCCATTGCGAATTCATGCGTTTAATTACGTCTTTTTCTGACGCTCGATCCCTTTTCATTACACGTTTAATTCTATCGCTTTTTGGAGCAGTAACTAGAATAGTATAATCACAATCAAGGTGACCACCGTTTTCAAAAAGTATAGCTACTTCTTTAATAACGTAAGGAGCGTTTTGCTCTGATGACCATTTTAAAAAGTGGGCTTTTACTGCTGGATGAACTATGCTATTAAGTCTTTTCAATAATTTAGGACTACTAAAGACTTCGTTTGCGATATAAGCTCTATTTAACTTGCCATCTATATAAGACTGATCGCCTAGTAAAAATGAAATTTGCTTTATTAAAACCTCATCTGTATTCATGAGCTTCTTAGCCTCCACGTCTGCAATATAGATGGGAACACCTAGTTCATTAAAAAACGAACCTATTGTTGTTTTACCACTTCCTATTCCACCCGTGAGACCTACAATAACCATACTCTTAGTTTACTACAATAAATTTAACTTGCTTATTAATAAGTCTTACAGACTTAACTCCCATAGGCTCTCTAGCGATTGTAAGCGTTAAATATGCATCGGCATTGTTTGCTGTGGCATAATCACAAGTAACTAAAAAATCTGATGGTGTTATACTTTCAAAATCTTCAAGCTCGACTAGATAAATAATTTCGGCAGTTTTAGGTAAGATTTTCACGCGCTTACCTGGGTCGTTTAATACGTTTATAGGTACAGTAATCTTGCCTTCCGTAAACTTGGCGATTTCTTGATGGAGCGTTATTGATTTATGAGAAACCTTAAGTTCATCTGGTAGCGCACCAAGTGATAGCAATACGCTGTTTGAAAGATCTGTATTGATATTTGTAATTTCCTTTTGCTCTGTAGGTATGGCTTCTATATTTAACAATAAAGAACTAGGCCCCACGACAGTAACACTATCGGGTACTATAGTCATTTTATTTCGACCTCCATACCCACTTTTATACATAAGGCTCGCCTTAGATATCACAGGGACCTTCTTTGAGGCAACAGAGTCTATTGTTATAGTAATTTGAGAAGGTGTCATCGCAATAATAGATAGCTCTCCATTAATAACGCTTTTAATTACCTGCTGGTTTTCATTTGTATTAAACGTAAACTCCCTATTAGACACTCGCTGTAACTGCTCATAAGGAATAGCTACCTCTGGCGCATCTAGTGCATTAGTAAGTAACGAGAAGCCAGAACCCTCTGCTTGTATTTTGACGAGCTCCGGTACAATAGTCTGGATGGTTCTATCTAGAGGCACATCTATAACACTTAATGCTACTTCGTATTCTGTACTGTACGTTTTTGAGAGCTTGATAAGAGTGGCAACGATAGTAGTAAGCAAGAGAAAGAAAAAGAATTCTCGCGCAGTTACACTATTAATCTTAATTCCCTTAAACATAAATTACAAATCGTTTTACCCCTCTAATGTACTAAAAAAAAGGTGCGGATAGTGTTTACGAGGCTCCTTGCCTAACCATTTAATATGTATCACAGAGGCCATAAAGCCTTTACCATACCCATAAAACTGTACAAATGTGGCTATTACACTAAGCAATCCAATAGTGATACTTTTATTAATAATAGAAGCATGCAAAAATATAATACCGGTATAAAGCCCGTAAAAGCTTATTGCAAAATAATAACCCGTAAAAAGTAATCCTAAGCTCACAATGAGCCCTAATATAAAGAGTGTAGGAAACCAGTATGTTATTTTGGCCGTTGTAGGATGCCATTTGTTTAAGATTGGTCTCACAAGTCCAAATTTATTCACTTGTGTATAAAACTTCTTCCAAGAAATACGGCGTTTGTGATATACAAATGCCTGCGGAATAAGTGTTGTTTGAAAATTAAGTTCCCATAATCTCAACACCAAATCTGGATCTTCGCCTGGGTGAATATTCCCAAAACCACCACTTGCTTCAAATGCTTTTTTAGAGAGACCCATATTAAAACTTCTGGGCTGGAATTTACCTGTATCTTCTCCTCCACCTCTTATTCCACCTGTGGTAAAAAGAGAGGTCATACTGTAACTTATTGCCTTTTGTAAATTAGAGAAATCAGGATGAGCAGCGTCTGGACCTCCAAAACAGTCTACATATTTTTTTTGTAATTGCTCATTCATAACGCCCACATATGATGATGGCAATATGCAATCAGAATCTAAAATTATAAAGTAATTACCGCTTGCCCGTTGCATTCCATAGTTGCGAGAGCTTCCTGGCCCAGAATTCGGTTTTGGTAAATATGTGATGTTTAGATTAGGAAATGCTGCAATTTCATCCTCGCAAGAGATTGTTGATCCGTCTTCAATAATTACTATCTCGTAAGGAATTGTAGATTCTTGTGCGTCAAAACTTGCTAGTAATTCGGCAATTTCATCAGGACGATTAAAAACGGGTACAATAAAAGAATAGGATAATTGCATAGAAGACAAAGCTAACGGTTACACAAAGGGTAAGCAACAAAAAACCACCGAGGATGTATCGATGGTTTTAGTGTGTTTTTAGTACGCTTTCGCGAAAGCGTAAAAAATAAAAATCTATTCGTGCCCTTCTGCTTTCATAAAGGCTTCCATCACCTCGTTACTTACACCTGTATTGCTAAAACCTCCATCGTTATAAAGGTTTTGCATAGTTACACGCTTTGTAAGGTCTGAAAATAATGTAATAGTATAATCTGCACAATCTTGAGCAGTAGCATTACCTAACGGGCTCATTTTTTCCGCATAAGCTATAAATCCATCAAATCCTTTTACTCCTTGTCCAGCCGTAGTAGGTGTAGGAGATTGAGAGATTGTATTTACACGTACGTTCTTTTCTTTACCGTAAAAGTAACCAAAACTACGTGCGATAGACTCTAAGTATGCCTTATTATCTGCCATGTCGTTATAATCTGGAAAAACACGCTGTGCTGCCATGTAGGTAAGAGCAACGATACTTCCCCACTCATTCATTGCGTCTTGCTTATAAAGCGTTTGCATCACTTTGTGGAAAGACATTGCAGAAACATCTGTTCCCTTTTGTGTCCAGTCATACTTTTGGTCTGTGTAAGCACGACCTTTACGTACGTTTATAGACATTCCAATAGAGTGTAAAACGAAGTCTAATTTACCACCTAGAATTTCTTGTGCCTTAGTTACAAGGTTTTCAAGATCTTCTAAAGATGTTGCGTCTGCAGGTATGATTTCTGAACCTGTCTTTTCGGCAAGGTCGTTAATCTGTCCCATACGCATAGCGATAGGTGCATTTGTAAGAACAAAAGTCCCTCCTTCTTCGTGCACACGCTCTGCGGTTTTCCAAGCAATTGAATTAGGATCCAATGCTCCAAAAATAATTCCGCGCTTTCCTTTAAGTAAATTATAACTCATAATATTATTAATGGTTTGATGTGTTTTGTTTTGCTCTCTAGCTTGTTGTTGCTAGAAGAGTGTAAATATCGTGGTTTCTATGTAAACAATCCTAATTAAGTAAATTTTTTGCATGGTCTATTGCAGCCTGACTTTGCTGGTTACCACCTAGCATTGCCGCTATCTCAACAATACGAGCATCTTCATCTAGCTGCTCGATAAAGGTTTGTGTGCGCTCATCTGTATCTTTCTTATACACTTTAAAATGAGAAGCTCCTTGTCCTGCTATTTGCGGTAAGTGTGTGATACTTATGAGCTGCATAGTACGACCCATTTTTTTAAGGATACCACCCATTTTTACTGCAATATCTCCACTTACTCCAGTATCAATTTCATCAAAAATAAGCGTAGGCAATTGCTTGTGCTTACTTAATACTGACTTGAGTGCGAGCATAACTCTTGAAAGTTCTCCTCCAGAAGCACCTTTTCCTAACGGTTTGAGTTCACTTCCTTTATTTGCCGAGAATAAAAACTCTAACACATCATTACCTGAAGCATGAAGATCTTCTTGCGTATCTAGAGACACTTGAAATTGTGCATTAGGCATTCCTAACTCTATCAGTAATTTCTCAACAAGCGACTTTAAATGCGGCGCTGCCGTTGCGCGCTCCTTATGCAGCTTTGCTGCTAGTGTACTTGCTTTGTTATGTTGCGTTTTAATTTTATCTTCTAGTGCTTGAATCTTATCATCAACTCCTGCGATATCTTGTAAATCATTATCAAGATTATTTCTAATATCGATAAGCTCCTCTACTGTGGCCACTTGATGTTTCTTGAGTAGAGAATGTAATAATTGCATCCTGTTATTAAGTCGCTCTAGCGTAAGAGGATCTGCATCTACCGCATCAGACATCTCACTCAATGATGCTCCTATATCTTCTAGTTCTAAAAGCGCACTATTAAGCTGCTCATAAATTGCTGTATACTGAGTACCGTAGCTATTTAATCTTGACAATGCTGCTCTTGCATTTGTGAGTTGGTCTATTGCACCACTTTCATCTAAAGAAATATTTTGAACAGCAGTAGCAAGCTGCTGCATAATCTCATCTGCATTACTTAACGTATTAAGCTCTTCTTCTAACGCCACATACTCCCCTTCTTTTAAAGAAGCTTCATCTAGCTCTGTAAAAAGGAAGGATTGGTAATCATATTCTAGCTGTGCTTGTTTTTTTCTTTCTAGTAATTCTTTTAGTTCGCTCTGTAAGAGTTTCCAAGCTTTAAAAGATTGTTTGTACTGTCCAAGTACTGTCTCTTATACACATCTCCGAGCCCACGAGACGGACTCCTATCTCGT
>CAJXSW010000038.1 GCA_913060645.1 uncultured Dokdonia sp.
ACGAGATAGGAGTCCGTCTCGTGGGCTCGGAGATGTGTATAAGAGACAGAAGATATTCAGTTTCTTGGAGCTGTAGGAGGATTTTCTAACAGTGATGTATTAGGTTCTGCCAAAGGATGGGCTGGAGCCATAAAATATAATGAGAAAGCAAACAAAGCGATTAAGAACTTTTTTGCACGTGAAGACACACTCTCTGTTGGTATCTGTAATGGTGCCCAACTTTTCTTAGAACTTGATCTTATAAATCCAGATCACGAGAAATTAGCTAAATTAAAACACAATAATAGCCGCAAGCACGAGAGCAACTTTACTTCTGTAAAGATTGAGGAAAATAACAGTGTGATGCTTTCTACGCTCGCAGGAACTACTTTAGGAGTATGGATTTCTCATGGTGAAGGTAGATTTGATTTACCCATGGGAGCAAGTGCATATGATATTGTAGCAACCTATGGTTATGAAGGATATCCTGCAAACCCTAACGGATCAGACTTTAATACAGCGATGATTTGTGATACTACAGGTCGTCACCTTGCAACGATGCCGCATATCGAACGTTCTACGTTCCCATGGAACTGGGCGTACTACCCTGCTGGAAACAACGACGAGGTGAGTCCTTGGGTTGAAGCATTTGTAAACGCAAGAAATTGGGTAGAGGAAAACTCATAACCACATTAATAAATTACAGTAAAATGCCTCACCATAACAGTGAGGCATTTTTGTTTTAAAAAATCTTTCATTTAGCTAAGTCAGTTTACTGCTGATAATCAGATCGTACGATCCATTTATATATTACTGTGCTGGTAGGATATTTTGACTGCTGCTTGTTTTATCTTTAGCGAGAGCTATTATCTTTTGTAAGACACACCTATGTACATTAAAAAACTATCTATCCTTTTATGTTTATTTTTCTGTTACGCTTTCGCGAGAGCGCAACAAGAAACACCACAATATAAACGTGTAAAAGTATTTTTAAATCAAACACAAACGCTTGCACGATTAAACCAAACTGGTGTTGCAGCAGATCACGGAATCCACAAGGATGGAACTTTTATTATCTCTGATTTTTCTTTACAAGAACTACAAAACATTGCTACTGCAGGCTTTGACTATGAAACAATAGAAGAAGATATACAGAAAGTCTACAAAGAACAATCATCACGATCCAGCACTCCTACTCGTAATGTAGCCTGTAGCTCTAGTGATGCTGTAACTTATGAAACTCCGGCCAACTTTAATCAAGGTTCTATGGGTGGTTACTTGACCTATCAAGAATTGCTTAATGAACTTGACGATATGGCTGCACAGTATCCTGATTTAATTACTCTAAAGGCACCCATAAGTAATTTTCTAACGGAAGGACTGCCAGATACGAGCGTTACACCTTCCATAGGTGGAAACCCTATTTACTGGTTAAAAATAAGTGATAATCCTAACAATGATGAAGCAGAGCCAGAAGTACTCTATACATCCATACATCATGCTAGGGAGCCTATGTCACTTATGCAACTTGTGTTTTACATGTGGTACTTGCTAGAAAATTATGATACCAATGAGGAGGTACAAGCTATTGTAAATAATACCGAACTCTATTTTATTCCAGTTATAAATCCAGATGGTTATCTCTACAATGAAGTCACGAACCCTAACGGCGGCGGACTATGGCGTAAGAATAGAAAAAATGGAAATGGTGTTGATAATAATCGCAACTATGACTACCATATTAATGGTAATCCTAATGATGGTAGTTGGGGCGGTCCAGGATCTTCATCAAATCCTAATAATGAAACGTATCACGGTACAGGTCCATTTTCTGAAGTTGAAACACAAGCTGTTAAGTGGTTTGTAGAGCAGCATGATTTTGTAATCGCCCTTAACAATCATTCTTTTGGCGAGTTAGTATATTATCCTTTTGGCTATGCAGATGTGGACACTCCTGATGATGATTTGTTTATAGGGATAGGCGATGCTATTACCTCAATAAATGGCTACAACGCACTTAATGATTTTCCTTTTGCTGGAGACAGTGACGATTTCATGTATGGAACCGTGGGAACCCATGATAAAATTTTTGCTTTCACCCCAGAAATAGGAACCTCATTCTGGCCGCCTGCAAGTACAATAATAAGTACCTCGCAAAATATGATGTTCCTTAATATTACGGCTGCACAAATAGCAGGTAACTATGGTATACTAGCAGAGACCTCACCTTCATTTACTGGGGAGTCTACTACTCTATCAACTTCCTTTGATGTAAAAAGGTTTTCTGTAGAAAATACAGGAGACTTTACTATTACCTTATCTTCTGTATCTTCTAATATTATTGATGTGGGAGCGCCAGTTACATTATCGAATTTAGCACCATTACAAACTCAATCTGGAAGTATTGCTTATTCCCTATCTACAAATATTGAAGTGGGTGATACTATTGAATTTGATCTAATTATAAACAACGGCCTTTTTGAAAAAGAAGTCCGCGTTAGTAAAATATACGGTAGTACAACACAGATATTTTATACAGATGGAAATACGCTCACAGATTTTGAATCTACAAGTTGGGGAACCACGAGTGCAAGCTTTGTTTCACCTTCCTCTTCAATAACAGATTCGCCTTCTGGTAATTATAGTGACAACACTAATAATACCATAGAACTCACACAGTCTTTAGATCTCACAGAAGCAACTACGGCTACAGTAAGCTACTATGCAAGATGGAGCATAGAAGATACTTGGGATTATGTACAATTTGAGATTTCTAAAGATAACGGAGCCACCTGGGAGCCGCAGTGCGGTAATTACACAAGTGCCGGTACAAATATTCAACCTCTAGGAGAACCTTTATATGACGGTGTTCAAGATAATTGGATACTAGAAGAAATTAATTTAAGCGATTATATAGGAGAAACAATTAAGGCAAGGTTTATTTTACGCACAGATGGTGCGGTAACACGTGATGGTTTCTATGTTGACGATTTATCATTTTCTGTAATTTCTGGTGAGCAATTAAATATAGATGACGAACAATTTGTAAATGCTTTCGAGATATTTCCAAATCCAGTTTCAAATCAACTCAACATACGTACATCGTTAGGTTCATTTACCACATGTGTATATAATGTATTGGGTCAAAAAGTAACGTCAGCCGTCAGACAAAGTGGAAACGCAAGCGTAGACTACACTTCTTTGCCTACAGGAATGTATTTTTTGAGGCTAGAAACACCGAAAAACAGTGTTATTTATAAAATTGTTAAAAATTAAGTTAAAACGCATCTTAAAGAAAATCAATAGGATATCTCATTTTTATGAGATATCCTTTCTCATTTTATGAATATCTCAATAAAAACCGTGCAATTTTTCCTATTTTGTAACACTATTTAAAAGCAATCTATGGAAATTACCAGACTTTTTGATTTTCCTTATTATCAACTGGAAAAATTTAATCTCTCAGACGCACTCAATACCAAGAAAGATGGTGTCTGGGTTGCTACGTCTACTCAAGAATATATTGATCAAGCAAATGCTATAAGTCGCGGACTTTTGCGATTAGGTGTACAACCTAATGATAAAGTTGCTGTAATATCTATGACCAATCGCACAGAGTGGAATATTTGTGACATAGGGATTTTACAATTAGGAGCTCAAAACGTGCCTATTTATCCAACCATTTCTGAAGAGGACTACGCATATGTACTTAATCACTCTGAGTCTAAGTATGTATTTGTGTCTTGTAATGAAGTACGTGATAAGGTAATGTCTATAAAAGATAAAGTGCCATCTCTTATTGAAGTGTACTCTTTTGAAGATATTGATAATTGTAAAAACTGGTCTGAGGTTCTAGAATTAGGAGCAGACACTTCTAATCAATCAGAAGTAGATGCGCTTAAGGCTGCAGTAACCACTAAGGATCTTGCTACGCTCATATATACATCTGGTACTACTGGACGTCCTAAAGGAGTAATGCTTTCTCACGAGAATATTGTAAGCAACGCACTTGCTAGTGCATACCGCCTTCCTCTTGCCGAAACAGGAATGAGAGCATTAAGCTTTTTACCAGTTTGTCATATTTATGAACGTATGTTGATGTATTTATATCAATATAAAGGTGTATCAATTTTCTTTGCAGAATCGCTGGAGACTATAAGTGATAACTTAAAAGAGGTGAAGCCTCAAGTTATGACTGCTGTGCCTCGTTTACTTGAGAAAGTATATGACAAGATTATTGCAAAAGGAGCTGCACTAACTGGAGTAAAGAAAAAATTATTTTTCTGGGCTGTAGATTTAGGTCTTAAATATGAGCCATATGGTCAAAATGGCTGGTGGTATGAAAAACAACTAGCACTCGCACGTAAACTTATATTCTCAAAGTGGAAAGAAGGCTTAGGAGGAAATCTTGATCTCATAGCTTCTGGAAGTGCTGCATTACAACCACGACTAGCCAGAATATTTAACGCTGCAGAGATGGGAATTATGGAAGGCTATGGTCTTACTGAGACCTCTCCTGTATGTTCTGTAAACGATATGCGTGATGGTGGCTTCAGAATAGGAACTGTGGGTAAGCTGTTACCAGGTGTTGAAGTTAAAATTGCAGAAGATGGTGAGATTCTTGTAAAAGGTCCTAATGTAATGATAGGTTACTTTAAGGATAAAGAAAAAACAGACGAGGTCTTAAAGAACGGTTATTTCCACACAGGAGATATAGGTCACATTGATGAAGATGGCTTCCTTAAAATTACAGATCGTAAGAAAGAGATGTTTAAAACATCAGGAGGAAAATATGTTGCTCCTCAACTTCTAGAAAATAGATTTAAACAATCACGATTTATAGAACAAATCATGGTTATAGGAGAAGGACAAAAAATGCCTGCTGCCTTAATACAGCCTAATTTTGAATTCTTAGAAGAATGGGCAAAAATGAAAAACATAAGCTATTCTAATTTAGATGAACTTCTCGCATCAGAGCGTGTTCAAGATCGCTACCAGCAGGAAGTAAACGAAGCTAATGAAACATTTGCTAAATGGGAGAAAATTAAAGCTTTCCGTCTTACGCATGACGCCTGGACAGTAGAAGGTGGACACCTCACTCCTACTATGAAACTTAAACGTAAGATTATTAGAGAGAACTATATTCATCTCTATAATGACATTTACGATCTATAACATTAAAAAAGGTTGCGCAATGCGCAACCTTTTTTGATTAGAGCAGTTTCTATCAAAAAACTCTATCCGTTTATGTCTCTATACTCACTAGCACTTGTAATATCTCAGTTTAGCTTAATCTTCCTCATCATATGGAACGCGAAGTCCGTACATTGGGATCTACCCTCTTTAAGTGTACAATTACTAGGCATATTTATAGCTCTTTGGGGCATTTACAATATCCGAATAGGAAATTTCAATATTCAGCCAGAGGTAAAGTCCAAGGTTCTTGTAACTAAGGGAATTTTTAACATTTTAAGAAACCCCATGTACACGGGAATCCTATTAGTTTTTGTGCCTGTGGTTATAAGAGGTGACCATCCGTTTCTCTGGATTTGCTATGTATTATTATTTATCGTCCTTATTCTCAAGATATATAAGGAAGAAGCTTTCTTGGAGGAAAAATTTGGTCAGTCTTATTCAGTATACAAGGCTCGCACATGGAGAATATTGCCATACATATTCTAATATGACAAGTGGTTTGAGAATGATTTTGTGGGTTATTTACGCTTTCGCGAAAGCGTAACAACAACAACTACCAATACCGTTAATATTAACAATCTCTTATAGTGCTACTCACTTTCTATTTAGGGCGCAAAGCGGTAAATTTGTTGCTTTGTAAAAATGTATGATAGATCACGAAGAACGTATTGAAGTTTATGGTGCTCGCGCCCACAACCTGAAGAATATAGATGTAATGATACCGAGAGAAAAACTCGTTGTGATTACAGGATTATCTGGAAGTGGAAAGAGTTCGCTAGCTTTTGATACCATCTATGCAGAGGGACAACGTCGTTACATAGAAACGTTTTCTGCATATGCACGACAGTTTCTAGGAGGATTAGAACGTCCAGATGTAGACCAAATTCTAGGCCTTTCTCCAGTTATTGCTATCGAGCAAAAAACTACTAGTAAAAGTCCGCGATCTACCGTGGGAACCATTACAGAAATTTACGATTTTTTACGTCTCCTTTATGCGAGAGCGGCAGATGCCTACTCTTACAATACGGGCGAAAAGATGGTAAGTTACAATGACGAACAAATACAGAAGCTCATTACAGAGAGTTTTGAAGGTAAAAGGATTAACATCCTCGCTCCTACCATACGCTCGCGTAAGGGGCATTATAGAGAGTTATTTGAACAAATTGCAAAACAGGGTTTTGTTAAGGTTCGTGTAGATGGTGAGGTTAAGGATATTGTAAAAGGATTAAAAGTAGACCGATACAAAGTACACGATATTGAGATTGTAGTAGATCGCATGCTTGTAAAAAAGGGTGATGACGATGATAAACGCTTGCGCGAAAGCATAAATACCGCAATGTATCACGGGGATGATGTGTTGATGGTGCTTGACCAAGACACGCAGGAAGTACGTTATTTCAGCCGAAACTTGATGTGTCCTTCTACAGGAATCTCATATCCTAATCCAGAACCAAATAACTTCTCCTTTAACTCCCCTAAGGGAGCTTGCCCTAATTGTAATGGTATAGGAGAACTATACAAAGTAAACCCTAAAAAGATAGTTCCAGACCCAAAACAGTCTATTAACGCTGGCGGACTAGATCCTCATGGACCTAAGAAGAACAACTGGATCTTTAAACAACTTCAACTTATTGCAGAGAGGTTTGACTTTAAACTCACAGACCCAATAGAAAAAATCTCTAAAGAGGCCATGGATTTTATATTCTATGGTGGAAATGAAAAGTTTTCTGTTTCCTCAAAGCAATTAGGCGTTACTAGAGATTATAAAATTGATTTTGAAGGGGTAGCAAATTTTATAGAAAATACCTTTAATGATAGCGAGTCTACTTCTCTTGTACGTTGGGCAAAAGGATACATGGATAAGGTAGCCTGTCCTGTATGTGAAGGATCAAGATTGCGCAAAGAATCACTCTACTTTAAAGTTGATGATCGCAGTATTGCAAACCTTGCTTCTATGGATATTCTTGAACTACAAGAGTGGTTTAAGACAGTAGAAAAACGACTATCTAGCAAGCAATTACAGATTGCATCTGAGATAATTAAAGAAATAAATTCAAGAATACAATTCCTTGTAGATGTAGGACTTACATACCTTAACTTAAATAGAAGCTCTAAGTCATTATCTGGAGGAGAGGCGCAGCGTATCAGGCTCGCTACACAGATAGGATCGCAACTTGTAGGCGTGTTATACATACTAGATGAACCTAGTATTGGACTACATCAACGTGATAATGAAAAACTTATTAATTCGCTTATTTCTCTACGTGATATAGGTAACTCTGTCATCGTTGTAGAGCATGATAAAGATATGATTGAGCGTGCAGATCACGTGATTGATATAGGGCCAAGAGCAGGACGTTTCGGAGGAGAAATTATAAGCGAAGGGACTCCAGAAGATTTGCTTAAGCACCATACATTAACAGCACAATACTTGAATGGTGAGAAAGAAATTACCATCCCAAAACAACGCCGAAAAGGAAATGGTAAGTTTATAGAGCTTAAAGGAGCGACAGGAAACAATCTTAAAAATGTTTCTATTAAAATTCCTTTAGGTAAAATGATTGCTGTGACAGGAGTATCCGGTAGTGGTAAGTCTACGTTAATTAATGAGACGCTCTACCCTATCATGAATGCTCATTATTTTAATGGTGTAAAAGTACCTATGCCTTACAAGAGCATCAAGGGACTTGACGAATGTGATAAAGTAATAGATATAAATCAAACACCTATAGGGCGTACACCTAGATCTAATCCTGCAACCTACACTAAAGCCTTTGATGAAATAAGAAGTCTCTTTGCAAAAACTCCTGAGGCGCTTATACGAGGTTATAAACCTGGACGTTTTAGCTTTAACGTTACTGGTGGTCGCTGCGAGACGTGCAAAGGTGGTGGTTTAAGAGTGATTGAGATGAACTTCTTACCAGACGTTTATGTAGAGTGCGAGACCTGTCAAGGAAAACGTTTTAATAGAGAAACCTTAGAAATTCGTTACAAAGGAAAATCAATTTCTGATGTTCTTGAGATGACTATGACCGAGGCAGCAGATTTTTTTGAACCTATTCCAAAAATATATCGCAAACTTAAAACAATAAAAGATGTAGGATTAGGCTATATTACGCTAGGACAACAGAGCACAACCTTATCTGGCGGTGAAGCGCAACGTATTAAACTAGCGTCTGAGCTGAGCAAGAGAGATACTGGGAATACTTTTTACATACTAGATGAGCCTACCACAGGACTTCATTTTGAGGATATTAGGGTACTAATGGATGTACTCAACCGTCTTGTAGATAAAGGAAATACCATCCTCATTATTGAACATAATCTTGATGTTGTAAAAACGGCAGATCACATCATAGATATAGGATATGAAGGAGGAAAAGGTGGTGGCGAGGTAGTTGCCATTGGTACTCCAGAACAAATAATTAAAAAAAATAAAGGATACACAGCCCAGTTCCTAAAGAAGGAAATGGCATAAAACTATATTTACAATATGGTTTTAAATTAACAACACTAAATATAATTATGAGCAACGAAAATAGACCTAAAGGCTGGAACGAGAAAAAAACAAATGATTCTTGGGCTATCTTTAAGATAATGGGAGAATTTGTAAATGGATTTGAAAAAATGAGCCGTATAGGTCCATGTGTATCCATTTTTGGAAGTGCGAGAACAAAGCCAGATAATAAGTATTACAAACTAGCTACCGAAGTTGCCGAAAAAATTGCAGATAACGGTTATGGTGTAATTACTGGTGGTGGTCCAGGTATCATGGAAGCGGGTAACCGCGGTGCACACCTTGCAGGAGGAACATCTGTAGGACTTAACATTGAGCTTCCTTTTGAGCAACACGACAATCCATATATCGATAGTGATAAGAGTTTAGACTTTGACTACTTCTTCGTGCGTAAAGTGATGTTTGTAAAGTACTCACAGGGATTTGTAGTAATGCCAGGAGGTTTTGGTACTCTTGATGAACTTTTTGAGGCAATCACACTTATTCAAACACATAAAATTCAGAAGTTTCCTATTATTCTTGTTGGTACAGAATTTTGGGGAGGACTTATGGATTGGGTAAAGACAACTTTGCTTGATAGTTTCCAGAACATAAGCGCTGGAGATATGGATCTTATACACCTTGTAGATACTTCAGATGAGGTAATTGAGGTGCTTAATAACTTCTATGATGAATACCAATTGAGTCCTAATTTCTAAAGGTGTTACGCTTTCGCGAAAGCGCAAAAACTACATATAACAGTAAAACAAAAACAGTTTTTTCTATTACAAATTAACACATTCCCTTTCTAGTTGAGACACACCCTAAAATCTCTGTATGCTTTTATCTCATTGCTTCTCTTAAGTGTAGTAGCCACGAGTCAACATACCATGGAAATTAATGCACAATTAATTCCAGATGAACGGGCTATACATCTCAATCATACAATCACTATCACAAATACGTCTAGTGATGTGTGGACAGATATATACTTAACAGACTGGGCACATAGTTTTTCTAGTAAAACCACACCACTAGCAAAGAGATTTTCTGAGTCTTTTGATAAGAAATTTCATCTTGCACCTGATAGTGATCGTGGTTTTACTAAAATGACTTCTATTGCGGGTCAGGGAACTATACTTCAATACACAAGACCCAAAAAACACCCTGATATCATAAAGGTTTTGTTACATGAACCGCTAATACCAGGGGCTTCTGTAAGAATGACCCTTGATTATACTGTAGTACTTCCAGATGTAAAATTTACAGACTACGGGATTACTAAAAATGGTGATTATAACTTAAGATATTGGTTTGTAACACCTGCCGTATATAACAATGGCTGGGAGTATTATAGCAACAAGAATCTTAACGATCGTTATTTTCCCCAAACAGATATACGCTTACAATTTTCTATTCCAAGAGGATATCAGCTAGTAACAGACCTTGAGCAAAATGACATTAGCAGTTCACATATTCAAGGTGAGAGACTTACTGTGCTTACAGGTAAAAGTCGCACAGATGCTAAGATCTTTTTACTTAAAAACTCAAACTATGAAGAGGTTCAAACAGATTATGTAACCATTGTATCTAATCTGCATGACTACAGAATCCCTTTACCCTTAAGAGCTTTAATATCTGACCGCATTGCAGGTCATTTGCATAAAAATTTAGGCCAGTATCCCTTTGATAAAATTCTTGTTACAGATCTTGACTATAAAGAACAACCAGTATATGGGCTTAATCAGCTACCTAGTTTTATAAGTCCGTTTCCAGATGGTTTTCAATATGAAATTAAGCTTCTCAAGACTACAATAAATAATTATGTAAACAACACACTTCTAGTAAACCCAAGAACCGATAGATGGCTTATAGATGGCATTAAAGTTTACATGTTACAAAATTATATGGACACTTATTATCCTGATCTCAAGGTAGTAGGCTCTTTAGAAAAATACTGGCTTGTGCGACAGTTCTATGCTTCAGAACTTGAATTTAACGATCAGTTTAATATTTTATCTACTCATATTTCTAGATTAAATCTTGACCAGCCACTAGATACACCCTACGACAAGCTTATTAAATATAACAAGAATATAGGCTCTTCATACAAAAGTGGTGTAGGACTTAATTACCTGAATGATTACATAGGAGATAATAAACTTGATGAGATTATTAAGAACTTTTATCAAAAATATAAGTCTCAACCACTCACGTCCTCGCAGTTTGAAAAGGAGGTAAACTTGCAAACTGATGAAGATGTAGATTGGTTTTTTAAAGACTACATAACTTCTAATAAACGGATAGATTATGCTTTAAAAAATTCTAAAGTTAAAGGAGACTCCATTTATGTAGATGTAAAAAGGAAAGAGCGTCGCTCCTCACCTATTTCTGTGTTTAGTTTTAAAAATGATAGCCTTATAAGTAAGCGTTGGGTATCTGGAACAAAGAAAATTGAAACGCTTGCCTACTTAAAGGAAGACGCAGATAGGTTTGTTTTGAACCACAAAAATGTTATACCTGAAAATAACCTGAGAAACAACTACGAGAAACCTAATGCGTTTATAGGGATCGACAAACCTATCCAGTTAAAATTTTTACAGGATTTTGAAAATCCAGCAAAGAATCAGTTGTTTATTATGCCTGTTGCAGAGTTTAATATTTATGATGGCTTTATCCCAGGTGTAAAGCTTTATAATAAAACGCTTCTAACGAAAGCACTCAATTACAAGATAGAGCCTCAAATAGGATTAAAATCAAAAAAACTAATAGGTAGCGCGTCTATTTCTTATAGACATGACTACCAAAATCAAGGACTATATGCTTTGAGGTATGGTATTTCTGGAAACCGTTTTTCTTATGCCCCAGATTTATTATTTACAAGGGTTACTCCTTTTGTAAATCTATCTTTTAGAACTTCAAACCTTAGATCAAATAAACGACAGAGTGCATCTGCTCGATTTGTGAGTGTACAAAGACAAGAAGATCCGCTTGTGGCATTACCTACTCCTAACTACGACGTTCTTAACCTAAGGTACACTAGATCAAATCCGGGAATAATACACACACTCAACGTTACTGGAGATGTGCAGTTTGCAAAAAACTTTGGTAAGGTGTCTGGTAATATATTTTACAGAAGACTTTTTCTTAATAATAGACAATTAAATGTGCGCTTATTTGGCGGTGTATTTACCTACAACAATACACAGGCAGATGGCAATTTTTTTAGCTTTGCGCTAGACAGGCCTACAGATTATTTATTTGATTACAATTACTATGGTCGCTCTGAAGATAGCGGTTTATTTTCTCAACAAATTATTATTGCGGAAGGTGGCTTTAAATCTCAATTGGATGATGTAGCGCCTGTATTTGCAAATGACTGGATGTTTACAGCAAACGCAAGTACAACGCTATGGAAGTATTTCTATGCTTATGGAGATGTTGGAGTTGTTAAGAATAAAAGAGCAAATGGAAAACTCGTATATGACTCTGGAATTCAAGTAAGTCTTCTTGATGACTACTTCGAGTTATACTTCCCTATATATTCAAATTTGGGTTGGGAAATAGGCCAACCTAACTATGATCAGAAAATTAGGTTCCAACTACAAATAAGTTTTGATACGGTGATAAGACTTTTTTCACGAAAGTGGTACTAAAGATTCTCAAAAAGGACCGTTTAAGTTGTCATATTCTTAATAAAATCAAAAAATCTTGACTTTTGTTGAAAATGGACTGCGTAAAAAGCACTTCTAATGCGAAAATTATAAGTATTTAACGCAGCTACATATTGCATTGTGGATATGTTTTGGCTATTTTTACAGTCAAATCATTTAAACTTATGGCAATTACTTCTAATACCAAAGCAGCATTATCTTATGATGACTTTAAAGAATCTGTTCTTGAAGATTATCGAATCGCTGTTACTAGTAGAGAATGTAGTCTTTTAGGACGTAGAGAAGTCCTTACAGGAAAGGCAAAATTTGGAATTTTTGGTGATGGAAAAGAGCTACCACAGTTAGCATGGGCACGCGCTTTTAAAAATGGTGACTTTAGATCTGGATATTACAGAGATCAAACGTTCATGATGGCCATAGATCATTTATCTATAGAAGAGTTTTTTGCTGGTTTATACGCGCATACAGATATAGCATTTGACCCTATGAGTGCTGGAAAGCAAATGGGTGGTCACTTTGCAACACACAGTCTTGATAATGACGGTAACTGGAAAAACTTACTAGCTCAAAAGAATTCAAGCTCAGACATCTCTCCTACTGCTGGACAGATGCCTAGACTTTTAGGACTTGCACAAGCTTCTAAAGTATACAGAAACGTTGCCGAAACTCAGAAAGATAACTTCTCAAATAATGGTGATGAAGTTGCTTGGGGAACGATAGGTAATGCTAGTACAAGTGAAGGTTTATTCTTTGAAACTATAAATGCTGCAGGTGTACTTCAAGTACCTATGGTAATAAGTGTTTGGGATGATGAATACGGAATTTCTGTTCACGCTAGACACCAAACGACAAAAGAGAGTATCTCTAAAATTCTTGCTGGTTTCCAGAGAGACGAAGAAGATAAAGGATATGAGATTATTAAAGTAAACGGATGGGATTATCCTGCACTAGTAGATGCATATGAACGTGCTGGAAAAATAGCTCGCGAAGAGCATGTACCAGTTTTAGTACATGTTGTTGAGCTTACACAGCCTCAAGGACATTCTACTTCTGGATCTCATGAACGTTATAAAGATCAAGATAGATTGCAATGGGAACGCGAGAATGACTGTAATGTACAGTTCAGAAGCTGGCTTATTGATCAAGGTCTAGCTACAGATGAGGAACTTACCGCTATTGACAAAGACCTTAAAAAGAAAGTTCGAGATGGCAAGAAAGCTGCTTGGGAAGCATTTTTAAGACCTATTAAAAGTGAAAAAGAAAAAATAACATCAATATTAGAGGCACTCATTAAAAACTCTAGTAATGGTAGTTTTATAAAGCCGCTTTTTGAAAAGCTGGTAGAAAATAAAGAATCTCTCAAATGTGATTTACTTAGTACTGCTCGTAAAGCTTTACGCCTTACCATAGGAGAGGAATCTGATACTCCTACAGAACTCGCAACGTGGATTGATAACTACATTGCAACAATTCAACCACAATATAGCGCACACTTATACAATGAAAATGGTAATGGTGCGACTTCAATAGAGGCTGTTGCTCCTACTTATGGAGAAGAAAACCTTGTAGATGGAAGAGTTATCTTAAGAGATAACTTTGATGCTATCTTTAGCAAATATCCTAATACACTAGTTTTTGGAGAAGATGCTGGAGCCATTGGTGATGTAAACCAAGGGCTAGAAGGAATGCAAGAGAAATACGGAGAGCATAGAGTTGCCGATGTAGGAATACGTGAAGCAACGATACTTGGTCAAGGAATAGGAATGGCGATGAGAGGCTTACGCCCTATTGCCGAAATTCAATATCTTGATTATATTCTATATGCAATCCAGATTATGAGTGATGATCTAGCGACATTGCGCTATAGAACTCATGGTAAACAAAAAGCACCACTTATCGTAAGAACTCGAGGTCACAGACTAGAGGGAATATGGCACAGTGGATCACAAATGGGAGCCATCGTACATCTTCTTAGAGGTATGTACATTCTTACTCCTCGTAACATGGTAAAAGCTGCTGGTTTTTATAATACATTACTAGAAAGTGATGAGCCTGCACTAGTTGTAGAATGCTTAAATGGTTACCGTTTAAAAGAAAACTTGCCTACTAACATAGGAGAATTTAAAACTCCAATAGGTGTTGTCGAAACTGTAAAAGAAGGGACAGATATCACAGTCCTTTCTTACGGAAGTACACTGCGTATCGTTATGGAAGTTGCAAAAGAACTTCTAACTGTAGGTATCAACATCGAAGTAATTGATGCACAATCCTTATTACCATTTGACCTTAATCACGATGTTGTTGAGAGTATCAAAAAGACAAATCGTTTTATCGTTATAGATGAAGATATGCCAGGCGGAGCGAGTGCTTACCTACTTAATGCAGTATTAAATGAGCAAGATGCTTACAAATACCTAGATAGTAAGCCAGAAACCATGACTGCAAAGGCTCATAGACCTGCTTATGGAACAGACGGAGATTACTTCTCTAAACCTTCGGCAGATGATATATTTGAGAAAATATACAGTATGATGAACGAAGTTAATCCTTCTAGTTTTCCTAAGTTGAGATAAGAAACTTAGTCTAAATATAAAACGAGATACATTAATTTGTATCTCGTTTTTTTTTATGCTTTCGCGAAAGCGTTACTAACTAATGTTGCGTCGTTAGAATATACTTTTAATCTAGCTCCTACTCTGGATATTCAATCCTGAGGTGATAAATGTTATTAAGCTTCTTTTTAAGTACTTTCTTAATCTGCTGAATTTCTTTGAACGTAATATTTGCATTTAGAAACTGACCTTCATCCATTTGCTTCTTAATTATCTTTTCTACAAAAGCATCTATAAGTGTTGAAGTTGGATTTTTAAGACTCTTGGAAGCAGCTTCCACACTATCTGCCATCATTAGTATCGCAGTTTCTTTACTAAAAGGTAACGGTCCTGGATATTGAAAATCTGTGATTAGTGTGTCCTCATTAATTTCCTTTTCCTTAAAATAAAAATACTGTACAGTACTGGTACCGTGATGTGTACGTATAAAATCGATTACACGATCTGGTAAATTGTATTTGCGTGCTAGTTCAATTCCATTAATCACGTGATCTATGATAATGCGTGCACTTTCTTTTGGAGATAAATCATCATGACTATTGATACCTGTTGCTTGGTTTTCTGTAAAATCTGTGGGGTTTTCTATTTTACCAATATCATGATAAAGAGCTCCTACCCTAACAAGCATGGCGTTTGCACCTATTTCATTTGCTGCTGCTTCAGATAAGTTTGCCACATTGAGACTGTGGTGAAAAGTACCAGGAGCTTCATCTGCAAGGCGCTTGAGAAGCTTTGAGTTAGTATCTGATAATTCTAATAGTGAAACATCACTCACCAAACCAAAAATCTTTTCATAAATATAGATGAGCGGCTGTACAAATAGTGTTGCTAGACCAGCGAGTAAAAACATACCGAAGTCTTCCCACTGCAGCCCCTCCATACCACCTTCACTTATAATATTAAATGCAAAATATGCAAGTATATATATAAGTGTTATCTGACCTATGGAGATAAAGAGGTTTGCTCTTTTATATAATTCTGGTATTGTTAAGATAGTTACGATACCCGCGATTACTTGTAAGAAAAAATATTCAAAACTATCTGGCACGATAAATCCTAATAAAAGAATAGCAATTACATGCGTAAAAAGCCCCAAGCGAGCGTCAAAAAAAGCTTTTATAATGAGTGGCAGTATACACATAGGTACAGCATATACATACTGAGGGCTCCACTTTACAACTATCGTTGTAAGAAGCACCATAACCAAAACATTGAAAAATATAAAGGTGACTTTAGTATTATTTAAAAATACGGATAGCCTATATGTACGTATAAAAAGTAGCAACATTACGAGTGCTAGCAGTACTAACAAGATGTATCCAAAGAGCACCCAATTATAACGCGAATCACTTATGTTTTGCGACTCGTATTTGGCTTTTAGCGATAATAGTTTCTGCAGGTTATCTCCTTCTACGAGTTCACCTCTTGCAATCACAATACTCCCTTTCGGAACTATATTACGTGTTTCTGAAATCTGACCAAGCTCTATATCAAGTGTTTCCTTTGTAAGAACTTCGTCTAAAGAGACATTTGCCTCTAGTCCATCAAAATAAAGCTGAAGATATTTATTAGAATATGCTGCATAAGCACCATTCTCAATAACAGATGTAAGATCATCTGTTACATTATTAAGCACTGAAATTTGGTTTAATCTCATTTCATATACTTCATTTCCTTTTTTTATGAAGATTAGTCGGCCAGAATCATAGACAGGTTTGTTTTTTATAACCCCAGTTTTGTAAACTCCTTTTAGCAAATTACTTCCATACCTTCTCAATTCTGGTTTTGGAAATTGATAATCAATACTATCAGGAAATACCTTATCAAAATTCTCATCATAAGATGCTATGATGTTATCTACAATGCCTTGATTATAATTAAAATACACTGCAGATTGAGACTTTACCTGACTACGTTCTTCTTCTAGTTCTGTAGCACTTTTTAAAATAGCAAAATCCTCATCTGCATAAAGATTTTCATACTGCCATGGAAATCCCTTTTGAATCTCATATTGGAATTTTCCGCTTTTCGGAAAAAAATAAACAATAAATCCTGCACAAATAAAGACAAGCAAAAGCTTGTATATGAGATCTTGATGTTTATAAAACTTTTGTGCAGTGCTGCTCATAGGGTTGTCTAGTATGAAGCTAAAGTACTAAATTATTATCGCTTGATATACTACTTAGAGCGTCGCTATAGATTCTAAAATCTTCAAATTTTCCTTACATTCGCAAGAGAAAAATTTAGTACTTCAAACACACAAATATATGAGTAAGAACGTTGTTATAGTTGCGGCTGCACGCACACCGATAGGGAGTTTCATGGGAGCTTTATCCTCTGTTACTGCTAGTAAACTTGGATCAATCGCTATAAAAGGCGCTTTAGATAAAATTAACCTTGACCCTTCACTTGTAAGTGAAGTATATATGGGTAACGTGGTACAAGCTGGTGTAGGTCAAGCACCTGCAAGACAAGCTGCACTAGGAGCTGGAATACCAGATACTGTACCTTGTACTACTGTAAATAAAGTATGTGCTTCCGGAATGAAAGCTGTGATGATGGCTGCACAAGCCATTGCTCTAGGAGATGCAGATATTGTTGTTGCTGGTGGAATGGAAAATATGAGTCTTATTCCTCATTATGTTCAGTTACGTAATGGACATAAATTTGGACCGCAGACTATGGTAGACGGTATGCAAAAAGACGGTCTTGTAGATGCTTATGATGGTAATGCGATGGGTGTATGTGCAGATGCATGTGCAACTGAATATAAATTCTCACGTGAAGATCAAGATGCTTATGCTATCCAATCTTATAAGCGTAGTGCTGCTGCTTGGGAAGCTGGAAAGTTTGATAATGAAGTAGTACCAGTTCCGGTACCACAAAGACGTGGAGATGATGTTATCGTATCTCGCGATGAAGAATTTACAAATGTAAAAATGGAAAAAATTCCTGCTTTACGTCCTGCATTCTCAAAAGACGGAACAGTAACTGCTGCAAATGCATCTACAATTAACGATGGCGCTGGTGCTGTAATCGTAATGAGTGAAGAAAGAGCAAAAGAGCTTAACCTTACTCCACTTTGTACTATAAAAAGTTATGCAGATGCTGCACATGAGCCAGAGTGGTTTACAACTGCACCTTCAAAAGCATTACCTAAGGCTCTTGCAAAGGCAGGTGTAGCTCAAAGCGATATTGAGTTTTTTGAGTTTAATGAAGCATTCTCTGTAGTAGGTCTAGCAAATATGAAAATATTAGGCTTAACAGACGAAAACGTAAATGTAAATGGAGGAGCTGTTTCTTTAGGACATCCATTAGGATGTAGTGGAGTGCGTATTCTTATTACACTTATGAATGTATTAAAGCAAAACAATGCAACACTAGGTGCTGCCGCGATTTGTAATGGTGGTGGAGGTGCTTCTGCCATGGTAATAGAAAATCACAAATAAGAATAGTTATACCCTATGCGATACGGTATTTGCCAGCTTAGTATAGTCCCTATGCGCGCCGAACCTTCGGATCCTAGCGAACTTGTAAATCAAGTTCTATATGGTGAACATTTTAAGGTTGTGGAGCAACGCAAGCAATGGAGCCGTATTAAACTTTCTCATGATAAATATGAGGGATGGATTGATAATAAGCAATACATAGAGATTAGTGAGGAGGAGTACGCTTTCGCGAAAGCGCAACAAACCACACTCACCACAGATCCTGTACAATTTATCACAACAGAACATAACCAACTACTTACGGTAGTGCTAGGTTCTTCTGTTGAAAATATTGCGCTTCTTAAAGATTCTTACGATGGCAATAGTCACACTGGAAAAACATCCAGAACGCAGCTTGTGGAAACGGCACTACTCTATCTGAAAACTCCATATTTATGGGGCGGAAGGACAACCTTTGGTATAGATTGTAGTGGTTTTACTCAAATGGTGTATCGACTTAATGGCTTTGACCTTAAAAGAGATGCTTCACAACAAGCAACACAAGGTGAGGCGTTAAGTTTTATAGAGGAAAGTGAACCTGGTGATCTAGCATTTTTTGATAATGCAGAGGGATTAATTACACACGTAGGTATTATTATGGAAGATAATTATATCATACACGCTCATGGAGAAGTGAGAATTGATCGCTTAGATCATTCTGGTATTTATAATGTACATAAGGGTGTACACACTCATAAATTAAGAGTGATTAAGAAAATTATATAGTTTAGATTTAAAATATCTTACAAAAAAATAGCCACTCAAATGAGTGGCTATTTTAATTTATAAAAGATAGAAGATTAGTTTCCTCCTTCTAGTTTTTCAATGTTTGCTTTCATTGCATCTGCCTTAGATGTTTCACCTAGTTGCTCATAGATTCCGTAAAGAGATCTCGCTACATCAAGGTAATCAGGCTTTGCTGCTAATGCTTTTTCTAAGTAAGGAACAGCATTCATGTAAACATCCTGACGTTTAACTTTTAAAGCATCATACTTGTCATAGTCTGCTTTTGAAGTTCCTAAACTGTTCATCTCATCTACAATTGCACGCTCATCAGATAAGATAAGAACAGCAATGTTATTATAAGCTGCAGCATATGTAGGATCAAGCTCAACAGCCTTCATGTAGTATTCCTTTGCCTTTTCCTTATTTCCTTGTTGATCAGTACTTACACCTAGGTTATATAATAACTCTGGATTGTTAGGGTCTTTCTCAAGAACTTTTGCAATTACTTCCTGGTACTTATCCATTTTCTTCATTTTAAGGTAGATATCTGCCTCAGAACGTAACAATAAGATATCATCTGGATTTTCTTTACGAGCATCTGCCATTGCAGCAAGTGCCTTTTCATTTTCATCCTTAGAGATGTAGATAAGAGCGATGTTTTTTGCAATCTCCGCACTTTTAGAATCTCCTAACTGCTCTTCTGGTTTTACGTGAGTTTTAGCAAGTACTTGAAGATCTCTTTCTTGTTTGCTTGCGAAATTTTCAACTTCGCTTGTCTCAACATTAGTTGCTACGTAAGAAACTTCTCTTCCTTTAAAACCTAAGTCTTTAAGCTGCTCATAATAACCTAATGCAGTATCGTAATCTTTTCCATTGATTGCATTTGATGCAGCAAAGTATAAGTATACAGTATCCTTCTTACTTAAGTTATATGCTTTTTCAAGTTTTGTTGCTGCACTCGCAAAATCTTGACCATTTTGATCTGCTACTGCACCATTGATGTAAGCATTTGTAACATTTGCTAGACCTACTTCTGCTTCATTACTATACTTAGTATCCTTTAGATCAGAATAAGCTATCGCTGCTTTTTCTAAGTCCTCTTGATTTTGATTATCTACTCCTAAATATGCCTGAGCTTTAAGAAGCATGAACTTCTCTTTTGTTTTCTCATCCATATTAGCTGTCAGAGCTTCGGCAGCTCCTAATAGCGTTTTTGCTTCAGTATAGCTTCCAGACTTAATAGCCTTCTCTATAGCTTTTACTTCCTTTTTCTGTGCAAATGCCATTGATGTTGCGGCAAGTGCTATTGCTAAAAATAGTTTACTTTTCATTGTAATGGTTTAATTAATATAAGGGTTTCAAAATTACTACTTTTTTATCAACCCTTGATTATCGCTACTCCTCTTCATCAGATGAGTTTTGTTCTTGGGCTGTTGACTCTCCAGTAGGGTTCTCAGTAGTTTCACCTACCACTCCTTCTAGATCTTCTTCGTCTATTGCATCATCGTCGCTTTTTACTTTGGCAACAGCTGCAATGGAATCATTTCCTTTAAGATTTATAAGTCTAACACCTTGTGTTGCTCTACCCATAACTCTAAGAGAAGCTACTTCCATTCTTATGGCAATACCAGATTTATTGATAATCATAAGATCATCCTCATCTGTTACATTTTTAATAGCTACAAGTTCACCAGTTTTCTCTGTTACAGAAATAGTTTTTACACCTTTTCCTCCACGGTTAGTAATTCTGTAATCTTCAAGACTACTACGCTTACCATATCCTTTTTCTGAAACAACTAGAATATTGCTTTCTACATCATTTACAGAAACCATACCTATGACCTCGTCTTGATCATTTGCAAGAGTTATGCCACGAACGCCAGAAGCGTTTCTTCCCATAGGTCTTGTCTTGCTTTCTTCAAAGCGTATCGCCTTACCAGATTTAAGTGCAAGCATTACTTGACTTTCTCCTGTAGTAAGTTTTGCAGATAGTAATTCATCATCATCCTTAATGGTAATTGCATTAATACCATTAGTACGAGGACGAGAATATTGCTCTAAAGCCGTCTTCTTTACTTGACCTTTTTTAGTAGCCATGATGATAAAGTGATTATTGATGTATTCCTCATCTTTTAAATCACCGGTACATACAAATGCTTTTACTTCATCATCTTGCTCTATATTGATAAGATTTTGAATCGCTCGACCTTTTGAAGTTTTACTGCCTTCTGGAATTTCAAATACACGCATCCAGAAACATTTTCCTTTTTGTGTGAAGAATAACATGTACTGGTGGTTTGTACCCACAAATAAATGCTCTAGGAAATCCTCATTACGAGTAGTAGATGCTTTTGTACCTACTCCTCCTCTATTTTGTGTTTTATATTCTGTAAGTGAAGTTCTCTTAATATATCCAGCATTTGAGATGGTAATTACCACTTTCTCATCTGGAATAAGATCTGTGATACTCACATCTCCTCCAGCATACTCAATAACAGAACGACGCTCATCACCATATTTATCTTTGATTTCTTGAAGCTCTTCTCTAATGATCGTCATACGACGTTCTTTATGAGCAAGAATATCCTTTAGATCATCAATAGTTTTCATGATCTCGTCATACTCTGTACGCAACTTGTCTTGTTCCAGACCTGTAAGTTGACGTAAACGCATCTCTACAATCGCCTTTGCTTGAATTTCAGAAAGCTTAAAGCGTTCGATTAAGTTGTTACGAGCTTCATCACCGTTTGCACTTGCACGTATAATTGCAATTACTTCATCTATATTATCAGATGCTATGATGAGTCCCTCAAGAATGTGAGCACGATCTTCAGCTTTTTTAAGCAAGTATTCTGTACGTCTCACAACCACTACGTGACGGTGCTCTACAAAATGATGAATCATGTCCTTAAGATTAAGCATCTCAGGACGCCCATTAACTAAGGCAATGTTATTAACACTAAAAGAAGATTGTAGTGCAGTATATTTATAAAGTTTATTAAGAACGATATTAGGAATACCATCACGTTTAATTACATAAACGATACGCATTCCATTACGGTCAGATTCATCACGAATAGCAGAGATCCCTTCGATCTTCTTATCGTTAATCATATCTGCCGTTTTCTTAATCATATCTGCCTTATTGACTTGATATGGTATCTCCGTAACGATGATACACTCACGACCTTTAACTTCTTCAAACTCTGCCTTTGCACGCATTACAACACGACCACGACCGGTTTTAAAAGCTTCTCTTACTCCGTCATAACCATAAATGGTACCACCAGTAGGAAAATCCGGAGCTTTTACATGCTCCATTAGTTCATCTATAGTAACGTCATTATTATCTATGTAAACATGAATCCCGTCTACAACTTCAGAAAGGTTGTGTGGAGGCATATTTGTAGCCATACCTACTGCAATACCAGAAGCACCATTAATAAGTAAGCCTGGCACTCTTGTAGGAAGCACCATAGGCTCCTTAAGAGTATCATCAAAGTTAAGTTGATGATCTACAGTATCCTTATCAATATCTGCAAGCATATCCTCAGATATTTTTTGCATTCTAGCCTCCGTATAACGCATTGCTGCTGGGCTATCACCATCTACAGACCCAAAGTTACCTTGACCATCCACGAGCATGTAACGTAAGCTCCATTCTTGAGCCATACGCACCATAGCGTCATATACAGAGGTATCTCCGTGTGGGTGATACTTACCTAATACTTCTCCTACTATTCTAGCACTTTTTTTATGAGCACCGCTTGCTCGTATTCCTAACTCTGTCTCTTATACACATCTGACGCTGCCGACGAAGAGGATAGTGTAGAT
>CAJXSW010000039.1 GCA_913060645.1 uncultured Dokdonia sp.
CGAGATAGGAGTCCGTCTCGTGGGCTCGGAGATGTGTATAAGAGACAGGAGTTGAACAGACTGGATAAGTGCATAATTTTTTATAGATAATGATGTAAGCAATAGTTATAAATATTTAATTAATCTTAGTGCTTTTATACGTTTACAAATGTCGATTAAAGCTAATGAAAAATTCCCGCAAGACGGGAATTTTAAACACTGATTATTTTAGATAAAATAATTTTAAAACTTAATCTGCCTCCAAAAATTAGATTTAGTTGGCGCTACTTGATTAAGTACTTCTACAAGTGATGTTATATTAACTGAGGGTCCAGATGAGAATATAGATGCAATCTCTTCTGCCTTGGTATCAAAGAACACACGAGTTAAAAAATTATTAGGCCTTTTCTTATATAAAGATTGAAACTGAGATAAAGTGGTTGATATGGTTTGCTTACTGCGTTTTTTATCATCAACCATAAAATCTAAACCTGTACGGTGGTAGCTATACATGATACCAGCAAACTCCCTAAAGTTAGGAGACAATAAATCTTCGTTTAATCTGTATCTAGATTGAGAACCATCTTGTGGATTCCATCCTGTCTGATTATTAGGTTGTGCTGTAGTAACAATTTGCTTTGCTTCTTGAAAGTACTTATCCCCATCATTGAGTTTAAACGTATTTGCATCCATTCCAATAACTGTGTAGGCATAAAAAGCCATCACAGAAACTAAGTTAGAATCAAACGTATTAGGGTTATAAATTAGAGGTTGAAACTCTGTATATTCAAAATCAAACTGCTTGTCATTAAAATTAAAAGTAGCTGTATCATAATTAGATCCGTACACAGGTCTCGATGCTCCTACTTGCACAGTTGCTCTAAAATTATTTCCCTCTTGCTGAGTGATTATAATATTAAAAGAACAATCAATGCGCTCTTGCTGTTTGAATCTGCGATCTGTCCACTTTGTATTATTAACAAACTCTGTAAGTGATCTCTCTAGTGTTTTAAAAACCTGAAGATCTGCTTTGTTAGTTTGCTCTGCATTAATAACAACAACAGCATTAAGCTCTTGAGCTATTGAATTAAAGGAAAACAATAAGACTATTAATAATGTAAAGATTCTCATAGTACTTGGGATGCTATTTTATCAAATATATCAATAGATACTGCGGCCTTTGACTTTAACTCATATGGTGTTGCGGTACCTTCTTTATCAATAAACGTAATTTTATTAGTTTTGGTCTGAAAACCAGCACCTTTATCATTAAGCGAATTTAAAACAATCCCGTCAAGATTCTTTTTCTTTAGTTTCTTTCGTGCATTTTCAATCTCATTTTGAGTTTCTAGTGCAAACCCAAGAAGGTATTGATGTGTTTTAATCTCACCTAAAGAAGCTAGAATATCCTTAGTTTTCACTAGGTCGATACTCATTGAGCTATCATTCTTTTTTATCTTTTCTGTAGCAACAGTAGCAGGCTTATAATCTGCCACAGCTGCAGATGCTATAGCAACATCTACATCTTTAAAAATAGCGTGTGCCGCATCATACATTTGCTCTCCAGAGACCACATTATGCACTGTGATTGCACTATTAGTAACTTTTATTGCGCTAGGCCCTAGAATTAGATCTACTTGAGCACCCAGGCTTGCTGCCCTAAGAGCTAGCTCTACTCCCATTCTACCGCTACTATGATTACCTATAAAACGCACAGGATCTATAGCTTCATAAGTAGGTCCGGCTGTAATCATCACTCGCTTCCCTTTAAACGGAAGCTTATTAAGAACATCTTTCTCTATAAATGAAACGATATCCTCTGGCTCTGCCATTCTCCCTTTTCCCACAAGACCAGATGCTAGCTCGCCACTAGTGGCTTCTATCATCACATTCCCATAGGATTGTAATTTCTGAAAAGAATTTTCTGATGAAGGGTGAATGTACATATCTAGATCCATTGCTGGAGCAAAATACACTGGACATTTTGCACTAAGATAGGTTGCAAGAAGCAAATTATCTGAGGCGCCATTTGCCATTTTTGAGAGTGTATTTGCCGTAGCAGGAGCTATCACCATAAGATCTGCCCATAGGCCTAGCTCTACATGATTAGTCCATACCGCATTCTCATCTCCTTCAATTGTAAATGAAGAGTGTACTGGATTACGTGAGAGTGTACTCAATGTAAGTGGAGTTACAAATTCCTTTGCTGCCTCTGTCATTACTACTTGCACAGAAGCGCCAGCCTTTATGAATGCTCTCACAAGACTGGCGCTTTTGTATGCTGCAATGCCAGCGGTAACTCCTAAAAGTATTTTTTTACCGCTTAAAACTGACATCTATCTACTCGTTACTTTTTCCTTCTTCAGTAACTGTAGTGTCTCTATGGTAGACACGATCTTCTAACCACTCTTGCACTGCAAGTGCATGAGCCTTAGGAAGACGCTCGTAAAATTTAGAAACCTCTATTTGTTCTTTGTTCTCAAAGATCTCTTCAAGACTATCATTAAATGTTGCAAATTCATCCAACTTTTCTGATAATTCCTTCTTGATTTCAGTGTTGATTTGTGTAGCACGTTTTGCGATGATAGATATCGCCTCATAGATATTATTTGTAGGTGCATCTACAAGATTTTTATCAATAGTCGTGGTACTCAAAGGTGCATCAATGTCCTTGATATTCATAGTATTCATCTTTAATTTAATAGATCATTTGCTTGCAGTGCTTCATTAATCTCTGCAAGTTCCTTTGCTGCCTCATCAGCGTATTTACCTTGAGGATAATATTTCTCTAGTGCGTTGTAAGCTGTTTTTGCAGCTTCAAGACGCTCTGCTTGGCGACGTTTTACACTTCCCATTGCTAGTTGGTAAGCAGAGTTAAACTTCCAGTATAAAGCATCTTCTCTGTAAATAGAACCTGGATTATCAAGCAAGAAATTATCAAATGCGCTTATCGCATTTGGAAACGTTCCTCTACTAGCTCCTATTTTATTATATCCTTTTGCTATCTCGTAAGATTTGCGCTCTAGCTTAGTGTTTAGTTCTTGCACTTTAGCATTAGCATCGTCCACCTGTTCAGAATCTGGATACTCGTTGATAAAACCTTGTAGCTTTTCTAGTGCTATATACGTGTCTCCTTGATCTAAGTTAAATCTAGGCGAACGCTTATAATAACTCTCTGCACTCTTAAATGCAGCTTCCTCTCTTTTTGTACTCTGAGGAAATGACTTTACAAAACGTTCAAACTGATAACCACCACTATAATAGTCTCCTAGTTCATAAAACGTATTTGCATATAAATAAGTAACACGTTCTGCTTGAGGTCTTCCTCTATACAAAGGAACAATCTGCTCCCAGAGCCTTAACGCTTTCTTGTATTTCCCTTGACTATACAAGGAATCTGCAAATTCATATTTTGCTTTAATATCATCGTTCTTGAGAACATCTTGATATGTTGAACAAGAGCTCAATAACACTACGGAAACTAATAGGAAAAATATATTCTTCATAAGGGTCTGAAACAGCAGGCAAAACTACGTAAAATCAATTACATAACATAACTTAATTAATAGTGCTCAAAAATAAACGCTTTGACCCTGCTAATTATTTTGTTATGATACGTTTAACTTTTTTGAATAACAGAAAGCGCGTTACCTATTTTTTCATGTAACACATCACTTGCTGCCATTAATGGCAATCTTACGTAAGGCTCGCAAATCCCTTGATGAGACAGTAATGATTTGATTCCTGCAGGGTTTCCTTCTTCAAAGATTAAATCTATCATTGATAGCAGTGGTAAGTGTTTTTGGTACGCTTTCGCGAAAGCGTTATTCAAACCATCATTCATAATCTGAGAAAAATAAGAAGGTAATCCTTGACCTATTACAGAAATAACGCCACTTCCTCCTGCCGAAACTAACGGCAATGCAAGTGCATCATCTCCAGAAAGCACTACAAAATCTTCTGGCACCTTGTGTATCAAGTGTAATACTTGAGCCATATCATTTACAGCTTCTTTAATAGCTACAATGTTCTTAAAATCACTAGCCAGTCTTGCCGAAGTTACAGGCGACATATTACTAGAAGTTCTACCTGGCACATTGTATAAAATGATAGGCAAAGGACTCGCCGCAGAAATAGCTGCAAAGTGCTGAT
The DNA here is from genome assembly GCA_913060645.1 of uncultured Dokdonia sp. Lineage (GTDB taxonomy): Bacteria > Bacteroidota > Bacteroidia > Flavobacteriales > Flavobacteriaceae > Dokdonia. The sequence continues at coordinate 4,132 of CAJXSW010000039.1, forward strand.
ATATTCCCTCCTGTGTAGGCTTATTATATGCTGGAGAAACTGAAAGAATCGCTGTAATTCCATCAAAGTCACCAGTGGCAAGCTCCTCTACTATTGCAGCTGTATTATTACCTCCCACACCTAGCACTATAGGCAAACGCTTATTTGTAACTTTTATAATGTGAGCAACAATATGTTGCTTCTCTTTAATAGTAAGCGTAGCCGTTTCGGCAGTGGTACCTAGTGCTACTAGATAGTTAATGCCTCCAGCAATGCAATGCTCTATAAGACGTGTAAGCCCGTCAAAATCTACAGATAAATCCTTGTGAAATGGCGTTACAATTGCAACACCCGTCCCTCTCAACTCTTTCATTAATGTATAACTTTTAAAATCTTTAAATACTTTTCAAACTCTTTTATAAAAACTGACTCTTGCCCATCATTCACATGAATGGTAAGATCATTTACAGATTCCATTTCTGGAGACACTCCTATTTTTAAAACTGCATTAGACATAGCCGTCATAGCCCTAAGAGCGAGTGCATCTGAGTGGTAATAACTTATTAGAATATCAAAACGCTGTTTTTTAAAATCTTCAAGAGGTGCTGTTTTAAAAACACCTTTCCACCCTAATTGCTTTTCAGAGAAAAGTGCTGGAAGTTCCTTTTGATCTTTAGTCATCGTTTTCACATACTCTAGCACGACCAAGTCTTTTTCTGAAAGACTTAAAATCTTAAAAATCTTTTTTAGTGATGCAGGATCAAAAGGCTTTGTACTGTCTTGTAATAATGCCACAACAACCGGCTTTGCCCCACTAGGCTTATAATCGCGTTTGCGTAGTTGCTTGTCTATTTGCTTATGAATAGATTTTGCTTTTAATCCGTTTAAAAACATGTAACTTTACTTTCATACAAATGTAGCCAAAATATACTGCTACTTATGACACAAAAATGAAGAGAACAACGCTTATAACTATCATTAGTTCTATTGTTATATATACAACAGTAGTCTCATGCAAAAAAGAACTTCACTACGCACCAGAACGTATAAAAAGCGAACTCATTACTGTAAATAATAACACAGGAGAAAACGCCGAAATTGTATCGTTTATAGATCCTTACAAAAATGCCATACAAGCAGAAATGGATAGTGTGCTTGCTGTAGCACCCGCATCTTACACAAAAAAAGATGGCAAGTTTAATACGGCAGTAGGAAATATGATGGCAGATGCTGTTTATGAAATGACAAACCCTGTGTTTGAAAAAAGGGCAGGTTATCCTTTTAATGCTGTTCTCTTAAATTATGGAGGGATACGCTCTGCGCTTAACCAAGGGCCTATTACTACAAGAACAGCATATGAGTTAATGCCTTTTGAAAATGAAGTAGTGGTTGTTGAGTTAAGTGGCAAGCAAATGAAAGCTATGTTTCAATACTTAAAAAATGGAACTGCTCACCCTATTTCTGGAATGGAAATTCAACTATCTAATGATGGCGAAATAAAAAAAACCCTAGTTCAAGGAGAAGAGGTTGCTGACAATAACACATACTTTATCGCGACAAATGATTACCTCATGAATGGCGGAGATAATATGACCTTTTTTGAAAACCCTGTAAGTGTGCTCCCTTTAGATTATAAAATTAGAAATGTGCTCATAGATTACTTCAAGAAATATGACACCATAGCACCAGTGAGAGATAATAGATTTACAAGAGATAGCAAATGATACGTAGAAAATTTATAAAACAAACTGCAGCTGCTAGTAGCCTAATAGGGTTAGGAGGGTTAACTATGGGAATGAATAGTAATTCACTCCTAAAACCAAGTAAAAAGCACATCACCATACTTCATACTAATGACGTGCACAGTCATGTAGAGCCTTTTCCATCTAATGATCCTAAATATGCAAATCTAGGAGGAGCCGCTCGTAGAATGAACATTATTCAAAATGTGCGCAAAGAAAACCCAAACACACTTCTTCTGGATGCTGGAGATATCTTTCAAGGCACTCCATACTTCAACTTTTACGGTGGAGAACTTGAGTTTAAGCTTATGTCTATGATGGGATATGATGCAGCAACGATAGGTAATCATGATTTTGACAATGGAATAGGTGGTCTGGCTGCCCAAATGCCTAATGCATCATTTGAACTGCTTTCTTCTAACTATGATTTCTCAAACACCATTATGGATGGTCTTACAAAGCCATATAAAGTTTTTGTGAAAGACGGCGTACGCATAGGTGTTTTTGGAGTAGGAATACAGCTCAGTGGGCTTGTAAATAAAACAATGTTCAAAGAGACTACCTATCTCGACCCTATAGAGCTAACCATAGATACCGTAGATGCGCTTAGAAACAAAGAGCAATGTGATATCGTAATTTGTTTATCGCATCTTGGATATTCTTACAAGAACGAAGATAAAATTTCTGACCTCACACTAGCTGCAAAAACCGCTGGAATTGACTTAATTATAGGCGGTCACACTCATACATTTTTAGAAAAACCAACAATCGTTCAGAATAAAAATGAAAAGTTTGTGCTTGTTAATCAAGTAGGTTGGGGAGGTATTAATTTAGGTAGAATAGATTTCTATCTTGATGAAACTAACAACCTCAAATCATCAAGTTTAGTACTAGACGTGTAAACCTCGTAGCATCATTTTCTCTTAAACAACAAAACTGAAGAAATAGATGAATCGTATTAAATATACTCTTCATCTATTTTCTTAGTGCTTTCTAAGCGCGTTAAGAACATTGCAAAAATGACTTTGGCTATTCCTGCACAAAAGAGCGTCACTAGAAGGAAAAAATGAATATCAAGTATATAAGTGTAAATAAATGCAAAAGCAGACTCTACCAGTACTGCTGTAGCCACAAATGTCGACAAGAGATTTGATGGGTGCTTGTTAAATAAAGAGATTGCATATAACAAGGAAATAAAAACAAGTAATGCCACAAAAGAGACTAAAAGACTGGAAGGTCAGCTATCTCCGGCAGTATATTGTAAGCCAAATAACTTATAAAAGTGGTCACTGAAAAGACACCTAGTAGAATCTCAACATACAAGTGTTTAGGAAAATTTTTGATTTCGAAGTGCATGACTTCTCTCAACGCATACAGCATTGATAAAAAACAGAAAACCATTGCGATAGACACTAAATAGGTGTATTTATCAAAATCAATTAAAAAGAATATTTCCGCAATCATTCCAGAGATAAGCGTGATTAAGAATGGAAAGTGAAATTGTCCAGTTGCCTTATAAACGTATAGAAACATTAAAACACCAAATACTGGATATAAGTAAAAGGAAGCTTCAAGACTTAAAGCCATCGTTACTATTACGATTAAAATCGTGGTCGAAATTGCTGCAAGTCTATAGTTGCGCCCGTGTATGTAATATGCTCTATCGATGTATCAAAGCTAAATAATTCCACTTTAAAAAAAACTAATGCACAGTTATTATGATCGTTACACAGAAAATCCCTAGTATGAATTGAAATAAGTATTTCAATGCACTAAATATGAAAGACGAGAAAGTAAGCTCTTTTGAGACCTCTCAAATTCTTAATGTTATTAGAATTCTTTAGAGAAAATTTCGCGAAAGCGTAAAGATCCTATACATCGGTACCATGACCATCATAATCTGCAATAGTATCTATTTTTGTCAAGAAAGTTGCCAGCACAACTTTTAAATATATGGTCATTATTGCTCCCACCAGAAGAAAACCAATTTCACTATAAATGTATTTATAAATAAAAAGCAAAGACCATTTCTCCCATATATGCACCGCCAATAGCAAAAAGAGAAATATTACCGGTATGCTTATTATAACTAGGAGTTAGAAAATACACTCCTATAGTGATAATAAATATGATTACAGAAATAATAAATATGCTTAAATCCGGAACCAGAGGCGCTATAGAGTAAATAAGATACCCCAGCACAAATCCAAATCCCAAAAAACCAATTATAAGCTCCAATACATAGTGTTTTGAGAAGACCTTTGACCTTTTTTTAAGGACAGGCTTGAGCAAAAGCAGTAAGCAAATAGATGAAACTCCAGAAAAAATGGAAGCTATGGTAACATAAGTTTGAAAATCGAACAGAAATAAGATTTCAGTAATGTTAGTACTTAGTAAAAACAAGAAAAACAAAAGATTGAATTTATTCGTCGCCTTGAATTCATATAAAAATAAACACAGAGAAAATATAGGGTACAGATAAAATGATAGCGATATGTCCCAGAATCCCATCACAAGCATAATCATCAGACCAGTTATTAAACCAGCTGTTCTATATGCCCTTCCGTTTTCTACATTAGTTTTATCCAACAACTAAATTTAAGAATTCTTGCTCAGAAATAATAGTCACGCCTAGACTTTCTGCCTTCTGTAACTTACTTGGCCCCATCTTATCTCCGGCTACAACATAAGTTGTTTTACTAGAAATAGAACTAGACACTTTACCGCCGTTGTCTTCTATTAATTTTTTTAAATCGTTACGAGGCATTTCAAAAACACCAGAAACTACAAATGTTTTACCCGCCAGCATGTCAGATTGATTAGCAAGTTTCTCGGCAGATATTTCTAGCTGCACTCCGTAAGATTTTAAACGTTGTATAAGTGCTATATGTTCCGCTTTCGCGAAAAATGCTACTACACTCTCTGCAATCTTACTTCCTATTTCGTCTACAGCAACCAGCTCTTCCTCTGTTGCCGAAATAATCGCATTAATAGATTTGTAATGTTTAGCTAGTTTCTTTGCTACAGTCTCACCTACATATCTTATCCCTAAACCAAACAACACCTTCTCAAAAGGAATCTGCACCGAGGCTTGCACTCCGCTTACTAGGTTTTCGGCACTTTTTTGAGCCATACGCTCTAGTGGTAATAATTGCTCCACTGTGAGTTCATATAAATCTGCATAATTTACTATCAACCCCTCGTTTACTAAGAGTGCCACGGTTTCCCCTCCTAGACCATCAATATCCATTGCCTTTCTAGAGATGTAATGCTGTATTCTGCCTATAATTTGAGTAGGACAGCCCATGTCGTTCGGACAATAGTGTTGCGCCTCTCCTTCTTTACGCACTAGGGTAGTATTACATTCTGGACATTCAGTAATATACTTGGTAGGTTCAGAATCTGCAGGGCGCTTTGTAAGATCTACTGCAATTATTTTTGGGATGATTTCTCCTCCTTTTTCTACAAACACTTCATCACCTTCTCGTATATCTAATCGCTCTATCTGATCTGCATTATGTAAACTCGCTCGTTTTACAGTGGTTCCTGCAAGCTCAACAGGTTCAAGGTTTGCAACTGGTGTGATGGCTCCTGTGCGACCTACTTGGTATGTTATTTCGCGCAAGCGAGTAGAAACTTGTTCTGCTTTAAACTTATAAGCCATTGCCCATCTTGGCGCCTTTGCCGTATAGCCCAGCTCCTCTTGCTGTTGTAATCCATTAACTTTTACCACAACACCATCTGTCTCATAAGGCAAGTCATGTCTTGCCACATCCCAGTGATTGATAAATTCTAATACCTCATCAATATTTTTAGCAAGTTTTGCAGCATCAGGAACGCGGAAACCCCAATCACGAGCTTTCTGCAGGCTATCCATTTGGGTAGCAATACCTAGATTATTTCCTGTAATATTATATAGTAAACATTGTAAAGGTCTCCTAGCAACCTCAGCACTATCTTGTAATTTTAAAGATCCGCTGGCTGTGTTTCTTGGATTGCGATAGAGCTCAAAACCTAGCTCTTCACGCTCTGCGTTCATGGCATGAAAACCTTCCCAAGGCAATACAATTTCCCCACGTATATCAAATTTTTCAGGATAATCACCCTTGAGCTTTAAAGGAACCGACTTTATTGTTTTAATATTTGTAGTCACATCATCTCCTTGTAAACCATCTCCTCTTGTCACTGCTTTAACCAACTCTCCATTTTCATAAGTAAGACTTATAGAAGCTCCGTCGTATTTGAGTTCGCAGGTGTAATTCACCTCTCCATCTACCATTTTCTTAACACGCGCTTCCCAATCTTGAAGATCTTCCTTTGAGTAGGAGTTATCAAGAGAATACATTCTATGCTCATGCACAATAGTCTCAAAATTTTTAGTCACCGCTCCACCTACACGATGCGTAGGCGAGTTAGGATCATCAAATTCCGGATGAGCCGCTTCTAGCGCTTCCAGTTGCTTCAGCTTTTGATCAAAGTCAAAATCTGATATCGTTGGTGTATCTAGCACATAATAGCTATGATTATGTGTTTGTAGTTCGTTGCGTAAAGCGAGGATTTGCTCTTCTATTGTCATAATAACAAAATTAAAAATTAAACCTCCGATATTCAGAGAATATCGGAGGTTTAATTAACCACTTACAAACAGTTTATATGAGTGATTTTCTCCTCAAAAAACGAAGATTTTCTACTACTTCTTAGACTCCAGCGAAGCTTTTAACCACTTAGGCATTGCCATAGGCTTAAAATTCTCCATCTGATCAAGAAGTCCTTCTACCGTAGTATCCACAAGAAGGATATCATAATTTTCTTGCTTTAAAAATCCTTTATCTACCATATTTCTAAGCGCACTTAGAAGATCATCATAAAAGCCATTTACATTAAGCATACCCACCGGTTTTTGGTGCAATGCTAGTTGGCTCCAGGTCAGCACCTCAAAAAGCTCTTCCATAGTCCCAAAGCCTCCTGGCAATGTAATAAATCCATCAGAACGCTCTTGCAGTTCCATCTTGCGCTCGTGCATGGTATCATTTACGATAAGCTCCGTAAGCCCTGTATGCACAACCTCCTTTATTTTTAAAAATTCTGGAATTACACCTACTACCTTACCGTTGTGATCGAGAGCTCCTTGAGCCACGGCGCCCATAATACCAATTTTGGCAGCTCCATATACTAGCGCAATATCTCGCTCAGCCAGTGTCTTACCTAGTATTTGAGCTTGCTCTATAATTTCAGGATCTGTACCAGCGCTACTTCCGCAGTACACGCATAATGATGTTAATTTCATAATAGCTATTTAGTTTTAAGCAAGCATAAAGTGCTTACCTTATTTCTTAATTATATCAATCTCTAGCGACTCGCTTTAATCATTCTATCTTTTCCAAACATATCTCTTTTAAGCTCAATATCACTAAAGCCTATTCCCTTTAAGAGATCAATCATTTCTTTCCCTAGATATTCATTAATCTCAAAATATAACATTCCATTTACAGAAAGACTTTCAAAAGCTAGCTCCCCTATTTTTCTATAAAAAATCAATGGGTCATCATCTGAGACAAAGAGCGCGCTATCTGGTTCATTACTAAGCACATTATCTCTCATCTCCTTTTTCTCTAGCATGCGCACATATGGAGGATTGCTCACAATCACATCGTATTTGTGCTCTAGTTCCTCTACGGCTAGTACATCTTGATTGTAAAAAGTAACATCTGCCTCATTCATTTTTGCATTTTGATATGCTGTGGTGAGTGCTTCTTGAGAAATATCAATCGCCTCAACATGAGCGCTTGATAGATTTTTTGCTAGCGAGATTGCTATGCATCCAGAACCAGTCCCTATGTCGAGAACTTTCAATTTTTCTTTCTTCTGACTCTTGACTAAGCTCTCAGCTTTATCTGTAATAATCCAATCAACCAATTCTTCGGTTTCTGGTCTAGGTATTAAGGTAGCGGGATTTACTTGAAATTCCATTCCGTAGAACTCTGTAGCGCCTATAATATATTGAATAGGTTCGCTAAGAGATAATCTACTAGTTAGCCCGTTTAATTGGGTAAGAGCAGATGTGGAGATATCCATTTTTCGCGAAAGCGAGACCTCTACCCTATTCATCTTAAGAATATGCTCTAGCGTAAGAAAGCATAGATTCTCTACCTCTTCTGGCTCATACATACCCGCAAGCTGCTCCCTAAAGTAAACGCGAAATTCATCTATATTCATAAATCAATTATCATATGTACAGGGCAAGAAAAATGCCCGGTATCGCCCATGGGACCGTCTATATATCTAAACCCTGTACGCTTGTATAATTTTTGTGCAGCCTCCATATAAGGCATGGTCTCGAGGTAGCATTGATCAAAACCAAACTCACGGGCTTGATTAAGACAAGCATCCATCATTTGCGATCCTAAGCCGCGGCCTCTCGCTTCTTCTAGAAAATACATTTTCTGTAACTCGCACACATTGCCATCATAATTATCCAGCTGCGCAACACCTGCACAACCTATAACCTTGCCGTTATCTTCAACCACAAAGTATTCGGCTTTGGGTCTGCTATAATGCTCATACATGGTGTCTAAAGCAGCATCTGCATAAGCGGTACCTACCTTAGGAACACCTAGATCTACAAGTACCTTTCTTACCACGGCAGCTACTTGAGCATTATCTTCTTTTTTAATCGGTCTAATGATTGGTTTGTCCATCACTTACAAAGGGTTATTTTTGTGCCGTGAAGATACATAACACCTATATAAATCGCTGTATTGCGCTAGCAAAAAATGGACTGCCGGCAGCGATGCCTAATCCATCTGTAGGAGCAGTGCTTGTGCACAACAACAAGATTATAGCCGAAGGTTATACAAGCTCTTATGGTGGGCCTCACGCAGAGGTGAATTGTATCGCTTTCGCGAAAGCGAATACTCCAGAACTAATAGCAAAATCGACCTTATATGTATCTCTAGAACCTTGCTCGCACTGGGGGAAAACACCGCCATGTGCAGATCTTGTAGTTGCTTCTGGTATAAAAAAAGTTGTTATAGGAACCATTGATCCTTTTGCCAAAGTAGCAGGCGCTGGTATTAAGAGATTAATACAAGCTGGAGTTGATGTCACCGTGGGTGTTCAAGAAAAAGAATGTCAAGAAATCAACAAGCGTTTCTTTACTTATCACGAGAAAAAGAGACCTTACATCATTTTAAAATGGGCAGAGACCGCAGATGGATTTATCGCTCCAAAAACACGAGATGCGCAGCAACCTGTATGGATTACAAATTCCTACTCAAGACAACTGGTCCATAAATGGCGCAGCGAAGAAATGGCAATTCTCGTAGGCGGAAAAACCGTACTTGAAGACAATCCTAGCTTAACCACGCGAGACTGGGAAGGCAAAAACCCATTACGAGTTGTTATTGACACCAAAGGAAATCTAGATAAAAACCTTACTGTTTTTAACCAAGAAGCTGAGACACTCGTTATCCCATCTACAGATCCTCAACTCATAAGTGAGACACTTTATGATAAAGGAATCCAATCTGTAATTATAGAGGGTGGCGCGCAGACGTTACAATATTTTATTGATGCAAATCACTGGGATGAAGTGCGTGTTTTTAAAGGTAACACTAGCTTTTCTAAAGGCACAAAAGCACCTCAACTTTCGCAGTATTTTCTCTTAGAAAAAACGGACACTATTTTAGACAATACCCTACACTACTATAAAAATTCAAGCATTTGATTTACTTACTTCTTAGTATTGCTGCATCTAGTTTCATCTTTGTAGTATTTAAACTTTTTGCAAAGTTTAATGTAAACACCCTGCACGCAATCATTGTAAATTATGTGATTGCCTGTTCTTGCGGACTATTGTTGTATGACGGACCCACGTCTATCGCTGTAATTCCTGAGCAATCTTGGTTTTATGCATCGGCGGGGCTAGGAGTATTATTTATTCTTGTTTTTAACTTAATGGCAGCGACCACACAACGCAGCGGACTCTCAGTAGTCTCTGTTGCTACTAAAATGAGTGTGGTTATCCCAATACTTTTTGGTGTACTCTATTACAGAGAATCTCTAGGCATACTAAAGATTATAGGAATTCTAACGGCACTTGTCGCTGTGTATCTAGCTTCTATAAAAGCAAAAGATGGAATTGCTATAAAGAAAGAAAATCTCATCTTCCCTATCCTTGTATTCTTAGGCAGCGGAGCCATAGACACGAGTATAAAATTTATAGAAGGTGCTTATGTAAATGAGAGTGATGTACCCATCTTTGGCGCAACTATTTTTGGAGCAGCTGCTTGTATTGGTTTTTTGGTCATCATGTATCAAGTCATCAAAGGCACATTTAAATTTGAATTTAAAAATGTGATTGCCGGGATTTGTCTTGGGATTCCTAATTACTTTTCTATTGTCATGCTTGTGATGGCCCTTCGAGATTCGGCTTTTGAGAGTTCTACATTATTTACAGTAAATAATGTAGCCATTGTGATGGTGAGCACTTTTATTGGAATTCTGCTTTTTAAAGAAAAATTACTACCAAAAAACTGGATTGGAATTGGCTTAGCAGTAATTAGTATTTTGCTAGTTTCTATGTCTTAAAACTCCTCAGGAATTAAAAATCTTCTGATTAATTTTTATTTTTTTAAGTACGCTTTCGCGAAAGCGTAAAAATCCTCGCCCTATAAATTTACTGTTGTTTTCTGAAATAAGACGGTTCTTAACAGCTGCTATCATTAGTTCTACAGAACATTAACACTGTAACATTTACTTTTATTATGCTACATATCTATGTAACCAAAATGAAAATGATATGGGATTCGGTGGAGCAGCTCTTGCAGCAAATCAGGTAACACGTAATAATAGAAATCTACTTAAAAATAAGAGAAGTATAGGAAACCTATCTTTTGTCTCAAGTACAAATGAAAAATGGGTAGACCCTAAAAAAGCAACGTTTAATCAGTTAATGGAAATAAGAACAAGAATACGTCATGAAAACGAAGTGCGTTTGTATAAAATCATTTTCCTCACCGTTTTGGGGTTTGTAATACTGATCTTGCTACTCGCTGTAATTCCTTGGGATTTGATATTTACAAATACGTTTAATCCTTATAAGTATTAAAAATATTGACAAACTTACTCTCTACGATATTGCTTAGTCTCTTCAAAAACATGATTAAGGATTGCCTGAACTTCTTCTGTGAGTTCTAGATCACGACGCGCCATAGCAATTTTTGCAGTTTCGTAAGCCTTATCTGTTTTGTGTGTTACAAAGCCGCTAGCGCCTCCCCAAGAAAAAGAAGGAACAAAATTGCGAGGAAATCCGCTTCCAAAAATGTTTGTTGCCACACCAACCATTGTTCCGGTGTTAAACATGGTATTAATACCGCACTTAGAATGGTCTCCCATCATTAAACCGCAAAACTGAAGTCCCGTATTTGCAAAGCGACCTGTTTCATAATCCCATAACTTTACAGGAGCGTAGTTATTTTTTAAATTAGAGTTATTAGAATCTGCACCTATATTGCACCATTCTCCTAATACACTATTTCCTAAGAAACCATCATGACCTTTACTTGAATAGCCCATAAGCACGGAGTTATTTACCTCTCCGCCTACTTTACAATGAGGACCTATGGTTGTGCCGCTATAAATTTTGGCTCCCATTTTTACAGCTCCATGATCACAGATTGCAAAAGGGCCACGTATGAGTGCGCCCTCCATAATCTCTGCATCTTTACCTATATAGATAGGTCCATCTGTAGCATTGAGATGTGAGTAATGAACCGTAGCTCCTTCCTCTATAAATATCTGATCTTTATTTATCGCTATTACGTGTGCTGGTATCTCTTCAGAATCTCTATCCTCGGTAAGCATCTCAAAATCTCTAGTGATTGCTTCTCCATTTTTTGCAAAAATATCCCAAGTATGCTCGATTCTTAAAATATCTGAGGCCGTATAATCTATACTTTCATAAGTATCAAAATCTACTTCTTGACCTTCTTGTACTGAAAACGCGATTATTTCCTCCCCATCAAACAACACTTGCTTTGATGACAAATTTTTAATAATCTCAGCTAAGTTGTCTGAAGGAAGATATGATGCATTAATCATCACATTTTCTTCAAGCTCTATCATGGGCCACTTATCTGAAAGATACTCTTCTGTTACTGTTGAGGTAGTTGAACCTAGCACAAATTCCCACTTCTCACGTATGGTCATAATACCTATGCGCAAGTCTGCAACAGGTTTTGTGTACGTGAATGGTAAAAGCTGATTGCGTACGTTTCCGTCAAAAAGGATAAAGTTCATGGATTAGATTTTAGTCTCTACATAAAGCGCATGAGACAGATAGACTTAAAGATAAAACTTATTGAAAACGAAGTTACTTATTATTTACGAGGCTTCTTTACTAAAAGTGTCCACTCAAAGTTAAACTCAGACACTTGCACACCATCTTTGTTTGTCCCTACAGCTTTCATCCAGCATGTTTGCCCTTCTCCTGTAGCTACTGCATTTGCTATAGCTTGTTTAATAGCTAGACCATCATCACATACAAATTGAATTCTTCCTGTAGCTTTTTTTGTAAAGCTTGCATTATTGTTTGCAACAAGCATTGATATTTTCTGACCGCTTTCTTGTATGTGAGCAATCACTAAAGCTCCCGTAGCAAGCTCTGCAGCCATACCTTGTACTGCCCAGAACATACTATTAAAAGGATTTTGATTAATCCATCTGTGTTTTACAGAAGTTGTACAAGAATTAGGAGAAAGTTTTTTTACACGTACTCCAGTAAGCCACGCAGATGGAAGCTTAAACATTGTGAACGTGTTGAATTTACCAGGTAAGGGGAATGACATAATATCTTATTTGAGGCAAAAATAGGCAATAAAAAAGGTTCCCAAATGAGAACCTTTTAAGAATGAATATATAAATTTTTAATTGTTGAGAAGTTCTATTTTTAGATAACTACCTATACCAGTACCACTATTACCTACGGGATTAGCAAGTAGTACAAAATTCCCTGAAGCAAATCCAAAATTGTAAGATCCTCCAGCCGTAAGCTCTGCAATACCTGTATATGTTTTTGCACTCCCTACAGCTCCTGTTCCGTTCACCTCCTCTCTAGGCATTGAAAAACGCATAACCCATTTTCCATCAGTATCCATTAACCCTGCAACATAGTTTGCACTTGTAGTAGATATTCCAGATACAGTTAAAGTTATGGTCACTTCATAGACACCATCTAATGGAGCTACAAAAGTACTAGTAGTATCATCAAAATCACTTCCAGAATCTATAAGCTCTGTAATAGTAGTAATCTTATAAATACCTCTACTATTTGCAATATTACCAGCATCTGTTGAATCATAATCAGAAATTAAGCGACCTCTAAAGTTACCTACTAGACTGTTAAGTTGCCTCTTTACATTACCATGGCTATCAATTACCAGAGGCACATCATCTGTAGATGTACTAGCTGCTGCATCACGTACTCGCAAATCACCATTTACATCTAGCATTGTGGTGGGATGAGCAGTATTAACTCCAACCTGAGACCACATTATCTGAGATAATAATAGGACTATTATACATAAGGGGGTTTTAAAAATATGTCTTGTTTGCATTACTATTTAATTGTAAGAAACCTTAATTGGCTTCTCTTGTGCAAATTTAAGACGCTCGTGTAAATGTTAAATTTTAGAAAGTTGCAAACTAAAGTTTTTAGACAAAAGAACAATTTCACAAGCTGTAATACGCAACACCACTCTATTTACATGACATTAGTTATTTATTTCACCTCAAACAAGCAGATTCACAAATCTTAATTAAAAGTTAATTTTTAGTACTATGCGTAACAAAGTACCTTTTTTTAGACATATATTTGCATAAGACATTAATAGACTATGGAAACTAGCATTACAACACATCAAAAAAATATAGGCACTTTAATACACCTATCTACATTCTCTAAATACTTATTTCCTTTTGGGAATTTTATCGCACCTCTCATTTTATGGAGCGCTCAAAAGAGGAATGCCACATTTATAGATAAGCATGGTAGGGATGCCATCAATTTTCAATTAAGTATTCTCTTATATCTCATTGCTTTAGTTGTCATTAGCATTCCATTCTTTATTTATTTCGCAATAAGTGCAGGTAGTGGAAGCGAGAGCTTACTCACAAATGGTTATATAAATGACCCAAGTGATTTTGCCGACTTAGGAGGGTTTCTTGTTACCGCAATAGTGGTTGCCATTCTTGCATTGGGAATTTTTCTTTTAGAAATTATAACGGTGATTTCGGCAGCAGTTAAGGCATCACAAGGAGAAATATATCCGTTTCCGCTTACTATCAACTTTATTTCTGCGGCTTCGGTTTCAGATTCTGGAGAGACTCAAGAGACTTCATCACCTATTGAGGATAAAACGGTAGTTTAATATATGAGTTACGCTTTCGCGAAAGCGTATAAAATAAAAACCATCAATCAATCAATCAATCAATCTCCCAATAGTTATTGGGACAAAAACGAACAGTTTAATGCATTTAAAAATGAAAATCTATGAAGATTGAAAACACCAAAGCGCAGATGCGTAAGGGCGTGCTAGAGTATTGTATCCTCTCTGTATTAAAAGACGAGGATGCCTACGTAGCAGAGATCTTAGGCACACTTAAAGACGCTAAGTTGCTGGTGGTGGAAGGAACGATATACCCACTACTTACACGACTCAAAAATGCTGGCTTGCTCAATTATCGCTGGGAAGAATCTACCAGCGGGCCGCCACGTAAATATTACGGACTTACCGAAACAGGTAAAATATTTTTAAAAGAACTCTCAACCACTTGGGATGAGTTACAGACCGCAGTAACGGTAGTAACCGCCACTAAAACCGCAACAAAATGAATAAGACAGTAAACATAAATTTAGCAGGGGTTTTCTTTCACGTAGATGAGGATGCTTACGGTAAATTACAGAGATATCTTGCTGCCATCAAACGTTCTTTTGAAGGTGTACAAGGGGAAGACGAAATTATAGCAGATATAGAAGCGCGTATCTCAGAACTTTTTTCTGAACGCATTAAAGACGAACGCCAGGTCATAAGCACTAAGGAGCTTGACGAGGTTATCGCTATCATGGGACAACCAGAAGATTATATGGTAGATGACGATATTTTTGAAGACACAGCATCTTCTCAAAAATCATCTAGCCGCTCTTCAAGTAAAACGCAACAAGCTAAGCGCATCTCAGACCGCAGATTTTTTAGAGACACAGATAATGCTTACATAGGTGGTGTATCTAGCGGTATGGCGCATTACATGGGACTTGATCCTTTGTGGGTACGTGTAGGATGGGTATTACTTATCGCTCTTACTTGGTTTACACTAGGTGGAACGGCTCTTATATATCTTGCGTTATGGGTATTTGTACCTGAAGCACAATCTACGGCAGATAAACTCGCAATGCGGGGAAAGGCTGTTAACATTGACAATATCACAGAAAAAGTAAAAGAAGGATTTGAAAATGTTGCAGACACGGTTAAGAATGTAGATTACGATAAGTACGGTAATAAGGTTAAAAATGGTGCTCAGGGAGTTTTTGGGACTTTAGGAAAGATCATCATGTTCTTCTTTAAAATCATTGCAAAAATTGTGGGCGTACTATTAATAATCACGGGTGCTACAGTGGTTATTTCACTATTAATCACATTACTTACTGGAGGAGTGGTAGATATTTTCACTCCTAACCTAGCAGACATGCCGTGGATTTCTAATGATACAGGCTTGCCTATATGGCTCATGTTACTACTCGTATTATTTGCAGTAGGGATTCCATTTTTCTTCTTGTTTTACCTAGGATTAAAAATTCTTTCTTCTAACGTAAAATCAATGCCTTTAAGTGCCAAACTGAGTTTACTAGGGCTATGGCTTATCGCATCAATTACCATAGGAGTATTCTCTGTAAAACAGGCTATACAATATTCTAACCTTGAGTCATCAAAAGTGACTACTACAGAGACACTCGCTATTACAAAGAACGACACGCTACGTATCAAAATGAGGGGAAGCGAGCGTTTTGATATCCCTTTTGGGAGGTCCTCTCAGTATGTACAGCTTATTAATAGCAATACAGAAGATGTAGCAGTGTATAGAAATGTACGTCTTATAGTACGATCTACTCGTGACAGTCTTGCATATGTGCAAACAGTGAAGAGAACAAAAGGCTCATCATATGACGTTGCAAAAGAACAGGCAGAAGCCATGATGCTCAACTATGATCTATCTGATAACGAACTAGCCATCGATGGTTTTTTTACTGGAGAAAGAGATGCACAATATAGGCATGTAAGGCCTAGTGTAGAAATCATTATTTACTTACCAGAAGGGGCAACACTAATCGCAGACGAAAACACCTACTCCTATCATAGAAATGACAGACAATATCGTGATATTCTAGATAATGGTGATGAAGAAAAATTTCTTACCGTTGGTAATGGCAAACTTATATGCAACACTTGTCCTGAGGATCATGACAATGATGATGATAATTCTTGGCAACAATCTGATGATAATGACGCTTGGGAAGAGCGTAGTTATAGAGAAGGTGAAGATACACCAGCATGGGAGACAAATAATCAAGCTCCTGATGCTCCTGATGCTCCAGATACTCCAGATACTCCTGATGCTCCTGATGCTCCAAAAAGCAAAGATCCTAATATAGCTCCTACTCCTCCAAAGGCTCCTAGTACAGTAGGAGACGATAATTAATTTTGGCTTTAGTGAAAGCCACATAAACACTACCAATCAACCAATCAGTGCGCTTGCAAAATCTCAACATTCAATCTGTTGAGATTTCTGCAACGTACAATCCATCTATATTATGAAAACTTTTTATGTTACGTTTTTTGCGATTTTTACAGCTATATCTGGTATTGCTCAAGAGAATTTAAATAAAATGGACAGTCTCATCACTAGCGGACATTTTAAAGAAATGTCAAGTGTTGTCATAGCACATAAAGGAAAAATCATCTTTGAGAATTACTATAATGATGCAACAGCCGCTACCTTACATAATACTAGATCTGCAACAAAATCAATTACTGGCACCTTAATAGGAGCACTTATTAATGATGGTAAATTATCATCTACACAAGAACCGGCCTGGAAATACGCTCAAGTAAAAAATCTTCAAAACCCAGATACCCGTAAGGAAAAAATCACCATCGAGAGCCTACTTACAATGTCATCTATACTTGAATGTGATGATTGGAATGATATTTCTCGTGGTCAAGAAGAAAAAATGTACCTCCTTGAAGATTGGGTGAAATTCTATTGGGATTTACCTGTCAAGGGTTATCCAGAGTGGGAAACTAAACCAGAAGATAGTCCTTACGGTCGAGATTTTAGCTACTGTACTGCTGGAACCGTTGCGCTAGGAGATGTGATTAATACAATTTCAGGTTCCTTAGAAACATATGCAGAAACTGCACTTTTCTCAAAGCTGGGCATTACAGATTATCACTGGCAGCTTACTCCCACAGGAATCCCTATGACTGGCGGCGGCTTAGGTCTTAAGAGTAAAGATCTCATTAAGATTGGACAACTTTATCTCAACAACGGTAACTGGAAAGGAGAGCAAATTATTAGTTCCGCTTTCGCGAAAGCGTCTAAAGAACCAAAAGCCGCTATGGGAAGTCCAGATTATGAATACGGATACTTATGGTGGATAGGAGAGTTTGGAAAAGACAAGAAAGAGACTGGCTATTTTATGCTAGGTAATGGGGGAAACAAAATTGCCGTATTTGACGACCTAGACCTTGTTGTAGTTCTTACTAGTTCGCTTTTTACTAAAGGTATAGAAGCACATAATCAAACAGCCGAACTACTCGACACCTTTATCATTCCCGAAATTCAAAAGATAAACTAGTTATGAATACACTTAAAAACTTATTCTGGATCCTACTGTTAATCCCATTATTAGGAGTAGCACAGGTTTCTAAAGACAGTAATCTTTACAAAGAGATTCTAGCTACAGATACTGCGCTTTTTGAGTCCTATAATACATGTGACCTCGAGACTCATGCTTCACTCATATCAGAAGATTTAGAGTTTTACCATGATAAAGGAGGACTGGCTACAAGTAAAGAAGATTATATGACCTCTATGAAGGCAAATATATGCGGCAAGGTAGAAAGAATACTTACTCCAGATACTTTTGAGGTGCATGAGATTAAGGATTTTGGAGCCATAGCTTTAGGGAAGCACAGTTTTCATAACCTTAACGAAGACAGCTATTCTGAACCTAGTAAGTTTATCACCATATTTAAAAAAACAGATAAGAAATGGATAATAACGCGAGTAATAAGCCTGCACTAGTCATCTATTTGCAACTCATCCGTTAAAAACTACAATTGAGTAAGTTACGCTTTCGCGAAAGCGGACTTATCCACATCTTTACATCGTCAATCAAAACAATCAATAATTCATCAATCTAAAACCAACCACCATGACGACACTTATCAAATTTATCATTGGACTCCTCACTGCCGCACTCGTAACTTCTTGTCAGTTTGACTTTAACATAGGTCAAATCCTGTCTCTTATACACATCTGACGCTGCCGACGAAGAGGATAGTGTAGAT
>CAJXSW010000040.1 GCA_913060645.1 uncultured Dokdonia sp.
TCTACACTATCCTCTTCGTCGGCAGCGTCAGATGTGTATAAGAGACAGGTATATTAATGATAAGAAATCAGAGAATTTCTCTGTTTATATTAATGACTTGCGTATAAATCATGTACTTCAATTGCTTTATAGTTCTGAAAAATTAAGAACGTACACAGTGAGTGCTCTAGCAAGAGAAGTTGGTTTTTCTAATTCTAAATCTTTTTCAAATCACTTTAAACGCATCACTGGGCTCTCGGTGACTTATTTCATAAAAAATCTTGAGGATATTAAAGCGGCACCTACAAAAGAAAAGGGTGATAATGTGATTGATTTTTTAGAGCGAATTAATAAAACGGGGTAAGCAGTTTTACACTTCAGTTATATGTACTGTCCTTCAATAACAATACACTAAATTCTCCTTTTAAATCTATGGTTGTTTCCATATTTATGAATCTTCCCTTTAATTTTTAGTTTTTTAAGGGTGCCAATCATAAAATTGAGGAATTTAGTAGTCATGAGATTTAATTATAGGGATACAACTATTAACTTGCAGCCCTCTTAATTATGCCTGAAACCATTATTAATATATATAGGAGTAAGATTTTTCTTAAAAAATAGTGCTCTCAATCGTTTAGTTAATGACCATAAGAACCCCTTTATTTATAATATTTTTTCTGTGCTCTTTGCTCTCCATAAGTGCACAAGAACTTCCGTATCTCCCTGAAATTGCTGTACCAGATTCTATAGCTGTAAAAAGTTACCCCGTATTAAGAACTGAATTTTTTGCTCTTTTTGAAGAAGATATGACATCAGTTGATTCATTGGTGCTAGAATTAAAAGGGAAAGAGCTTATAAAACGAGCAGCACGAAGTGAGAATAAATCTGATGTTGTTAAATTTTATCTTGTTTTAGCTGAATTAAGAAATAATGATTTTGATTTATTTGATTACATATTAAATTTTACTGAAGAAAATAATTTGCTCGTTTTGTATGAAACAGCTCTGTTGAGTAAGGCAATATCATATTATTATAATGATCAAATCGATATGTCTTTGCAGTTAGCAGAAGAGGCGTATAAATATTCTGAAGAATCCGGAAATTTATCTAACAAATGGACTCTAAAGAATTTTATTGGGGTATTACAGATAAATTATGGAAATGTAAGTCGCGGTATTTCAAATTTAAAGGAAGTAGAGTCTATTTACACAACTGGAAAAGTTAAGAATATTCACATCTACAATAGTGATTCTCAGAACAAGAATATTCTTGCTTCCGTTAGATATTCTATTGCATCTTCTTACTTTGATATAGATAGTCTAGATGCTGCAAGCGATTACATAGAAAAAGTGAAGATTTATGCTGATATTGATAATGATAAAGAGTATCAGAACACTTACTTAGGGCTTAAAGGGGCTATTTTAATTAAACAAAAAAAATACCTAGAAGGGTTAGATGTAGCCAATCAATATATTTCTAATGACTATGAAAAAGGAGATGATGAGTTGTCTCATTCTTTTGCCATGCAAGGAATAGCCTACGAGGGATTAGATTTAACAGAAAAGGCGACTACTTCATTTATAATTTCAGATAGTCTTTTTGTAGCAGCAGGATCTGATTATTATTTTGATGAGCTCAAGCATACATTTGATTATTTACTTAATCATTATAAGAATGAAGGAAACACAGATAAGCAAATAGAATACCTAAATAAAATGATTGCCTATGAGGAATCATTAGGTAGTATTA
The DNA here is from genome assembly GCA_913060645.1 of uncultured Dokdonia sp. Taxonomy (GTDB): domain Bacteria; phylum Bacteroidota; class Bacteroidia; order Flavobacteriales; family Flavobacteriaceae; genus Dokdonia. The sequence continues at coordinate 1,729 of CAJXSW010000040.1, forward strand.
AAGAGTCAGTGAGTAACGGTGTCGTGTCTATGTATACTATCCCTGAGCTTACAGCTGAGAAGGAACTTTTAATACATAAGCTAGAAAAGGAAAAGTCAACAAGTAATGCTGGTGTTATTCTATTCTTAATCTTGAGTTGTATAGGAGTCATCGTAGCGATATTTCAATATAGAAAAAGGCTTATTTATAAAAAGAGGTTTGATAATCTCAAAGCGGCAATTGAAAAGCGCATTAAAAATGAGGTGTCATCTCCTATAAATACTACTAGCACGACTGAGACAACTATTAAAAGTTCTCCGCCACAATTAAAGTCTACACAAACAGATAAAATTAAAGCTGGTCTCAAAACTTTTGAGGACACATTAATGTTTACAGAGGAAAATATCACGCTTAAGAGTCTAGCTCTCCAGGTAGGTACTAATTCAACATATCTATCTAAGTATATTAATGATGACAAATCAGAGAATTTCTCTGTTTATATTAATGACCTGCGTATTAATCATATACTCAAACTACTCTATAGTTCTGAGAAAATAAGAACGTACACAGTGAGTGCTCTAGCAAAAGAGGTTGGTTTTTCTAATCCAAAATCTTTTTCTAATCACTTTAAGCGAATTACTGGGCTTTCGGTGACTTATTTCATAAAAAATCTTGAGAATATTAAAGCGGCTCCTGCGAAAGAAAAGGGTGATAATGTAATAGATTTTTTAGAGCGAATTAATAAAACGGGTTAAGCAGCTCTTTTAGTTTATATACAAACATAAAAAAACCACAGCTTGTATTGCTGTGGTTTTTTTGTTTGTAGTCACGCTTTCGCGAAAGCCTAACATTTCTATTTAGGTTCAAGCACCACAAAAGGAATCACCATTTCTTCAAGGCTTACGCCACCATGCTGGTATGTATTTCTATAATAACTTACGTAGTGATTAAAATTATTAGGATACGCAAAGAATAGATCTCCCTTTGCAAATATGAATGAGCTACTCATATTAATAGTAGGTAGGTGTATCGTGCGAGGATCTTCGGCAGCGAGTACGTCTTTATTTTCATACGTGAGACTTCTTCCTGTTTTATAACGCAGGTTGAGACTTGTATTCTTATCACCAATAACTTTAGATGGATTTTTGACATTAATAGTGCCATGATCTGTAGTAAGTATAAGCTTCATACCTAGCTCTTGCGCTTGCTGTATCATCGTGAGTAACGGTGAGTTTTTAAACCAACTCTCTGTAAGTGATCTGTATGCCTTGTCATTACTAGCGAGTTCTTTAATTACTTCCATTTCTGTCTTAGAGTGAGAAAGCATATCTACAAAATTGTAAACGACTACCGTAAGGTCATTATTTTTCTGAGATTTAAAATTATCGGCAAGTTTCTTACCGTTTTTTAAGTTGGTGATTTTGTGATATTCCCAACTTAGGTCAAGACGTAATCTTTTAAGTTGTGCCTCAAGAAAATCTGCTTCGTGCATATTTTTTCCTCCCTCATCTGTATCATCAAGCCATAAGTCTGGATGCTTCTTTTTCATCTCTTCTGGCATGAGTCCAGAAAATATAGCATTACGAGCATACTGAGTTGCAGTAGGCAAGATGCTGTAATAAGGTACTTCTTGTACTTTTTTATAATGCGCATTAAGGTGAGGCTCAAAAGCCTTCCATTGATCATAGCGCATGTTATCTATGACAATGAATAGGGTAGGACTACCTTTTTTAAGGTGTGGTTGCACTTTGTCTTTAAATAAGGTGTGAGACATCGTAGGTCCCTCATAGCCGTTAAACCAATCAGGGTAATTTTTATCAATAAACTTACAAAACTGATTATTTGCTTCAGATTTTTGAGATTCTAATATCTCAAACATTCCAGTATCTTCTATTCCTTCAAGCTCCATTTCCCAGTAAATAAGCTTTTGGTAAAGCTCAGACCATTCTTCAAAGCTGTTTACCATAGATAAATCCATGGCAATCTTGCGGAATTCTTGCTGATATGAAGAAGTTGTTTTCTGACTTATTAATCTACTATGATCAAGATTTTTCTTTAAACTCAGTAATATCTGGTTAGGATTTACTGGTTTAATGAGATAGTCTACTATTTTAGAGCCTATCGCTTCCTCCATAATATACTCTTCCTCACTTTTAGTGATCATGACAACAGGAACATTTTCCCGTTTATTTTTGATTTCGCTCAGAGTTTCTAGACCTGAGAGACCTGGCATATTTTCATCAAGAAAAATGATGTCAAAGTTTTGCTCATCTATCATTTCTACAGCTTCGGCACCATTATCACAAGTAGTTACGCTATAATTCTTCTTTTCAAGAAATAAAATATGTGGCTTAAGTAAGTCAATTTCGTCATCTACCCAAAGTATTTGTATGTTGCTCATATAATTAGTTAAGTATGTTAGTTTTTAAGAGGCTCCTTGTTTGCAAGGCGAAACCTTATATTTGTAAGTAATACGCTTTCGCGAAAGCATAAAAAATAGAAATCCAAAATTTTTAATATTGAGGTCTCCCAAAGTTACAATTATTAACGACCCTATTTATGGGTTTATTACTATACCTAATGGTGTAGTCTTTGATTTGATACAGCACAAATACTTTCAAAGACTACGACGTATCACGCAGATGGGATTGTCATATCTTGTATATCCTGGTGCGCATCATACTCGTTTTCAGCACGCGATAGGATGTCTGGGCGTTATGCAGAAAGCCATCAAAGTCCTTGAAGACAAAGGTGTTGAGATATCACCTGAAGAAAAAGAAGGTGTGTTTATAGCAATCTTACTTCACGATATAGGTCATGGTCCTTTCTCTCATGCTATGGAACATAGTATTGTAGAGGGTGTAAGTCATGAGCACATTTCTAGCTTATTTATGGAGGGTCTCAATACGGAGTTTAACGGAAGTTTAACGCTGGCAATAGAGATTTTCAAGGGATCATATCATCGCTCTTTTTTAAATCAGCTGGTTTCTGGTCAGCTAGATATGGATCGTACCGACTATTTAAAACGTGATAGTTTTTATACGGGAATGGCCGAGGGTAACATTAATACGGAGCGTATAGTTGCTATGCTTAACGTGATGGATGACAAGCTTGTAGTAGAAGAAAAAGGAGTCTATACTGTAGAGAAGTTTCTTGTCGCTAGAAGGCTTATGTACTGGCAGGTGTACCTACATAAAACAGGTATTGTAGCAGAGCAATTAATAACGAGGGTACTCAAGCGTGCAAAAGAGCTCTCTCATAACGGAGTTGTGCTAACTTCGAGTAAAGCTTTACAGTATTTTTTACAACATAGAATAGATAGTGATACCATAAAAAATAGCCTTGATACGTTTGCTCAGCTAGACGATTATGATATTATTTCTGCTATGAAAGAATGGTGTTTTCATGAGGATTTTGTGCTTTCTGAGCTGTCTAAGGCGATTATAAATAGAGATCTTTTGAATGTAAAAATTAAAAAGAAACCATTTGCAGCGTCTAAGCTTGAGCAACATAAGTCCTTATTAATGGAGAAGTTTAATATAACGGAACATGAGGCATCATACTTTGTGTTTACAGGTACTATATCAAACCAAGCATATAATTATGAGAAAGGTGGAATCAATATTCTTCTCAATAGTGGGAAGATTGTAGATGTGGTAAAAGCAAGTGATCAATTAAGTTTAAAGTCACTTACAAAAGAAGTAGTTAAAAACTATCTCTGTTACCCAAAACCTAAACGTTAATTTTTCCTATTTTTGTCATCCATGAAATTTACCGCAAATCAAATCGCAGGAATACTAGAAGGAACTATAGAAGGTAACCCCGATGTAGAAGTATCAAAGCTTGCAAAAATAGAAGAAGGGATCCCAGGGTCTCTAACCTTCTTAGCAAATCCTAAGTACACATCATTTATATATACTACAGAGGCAAGTATTGCCATTGTAGGTAATGACTTTGAACCAGAGCAACCCGTTAAGCCTACGCTTATACGAGTAGAGGATGCCTATAAGTCATTTTCAAAACTTCTAGAATATTATAATCAAGTAAAACTTAATAAGTCGGGAATAGAGCAGCCTTGCTTTATTTCTGAAACAGCTACTTATGGAGACGGACTGTATCTAGGAGCTTTTTCATACCTAGGAGAGAACGTAACTATAGGGAGTAATGTAAAAATTTATCCTAATGTTTATATAGGGGATAATGTTACTATAGGAGACAATTGTGTGCTCTTTGCAGGATCTAAAGTGTATTCTGACTGTGTTATAGGTAACACGGTCTACATACACAGTGGTGCTATTGTAGGTGCAGATGGTTTTGGCTTTACTCCAAATGAAAAAGGAGAGTATAGTAAAGTACCACAAACAGGAAATGTAATTATAGAAGATCACGTAGATATAGGAGCAGGAACTACGATAGATCGTGCAACATTAGGATCTACTGTGATTAGAACAGGTGTTAAACTTGATAACCAGATTCAGATTGCACATAATGTAGAGATAGGTTCTCATACAGCCATTGCTGCACAAACAGGTATTGCTGGTTCTACTAAAATAGGAAAGCACTGTCTTATAGGTGGTCAAGTGGGTATCTCTGGACACCTAACCATAGGTGATAATGTGCGTATACAAGCACAATCTGGAATAGGAAGAAATATAAAGGATAATGAAGTGCTGCAGGGATCTCCATCATTTAATTATGCTGATTGGAATCGTTCTTACGTACACTTTAAAAATTTACCAAAAATTGTACAAACGGTAAACGAATTAAAAAAACAACAAAATAATGAGTAACGCTAAAGCACAACAACGTACGATAGCTAAAGAAATAAGCTTACAAGGTGTAGGTTTGCACACAGGTGCAGATGTACTAATGACCTTTAAGCCAGCTCCAGAAAACCACGGCTATAAATTTAAACGCCTTGATCTTGAAGGAGAGCCAGTACTAAATGCAGATGCTTCTCTTGTAACCAATACACAACGAGGAACAAACCTTGAAAGAAACGGCGTTTCTATTCAAACTACAGAGCACGTACTTGCTGCTTGCGTAGGACTTGAAATAGATAACCTTCTTATTGAGCTTAATGCTTCTGAGCCTCCTATTATGGATGGCTCTTCGAAGTTTTTTGTAGAAGCACTTGAAGAAGCAGGGGTTCTAGAACAGGATGCTGTACGTGATGAGTATGTGGTGAAAGAAATTATCACTTATCTAGACGAAGAGTCTGGGAGTGAGATTATTTTAATGCCGGCAGATGAGTATCAAGTTACTACTATGGTAGACTTTGGTACTAAAGTGCTAGGTACTCAGAATGCAAGCATACAACACATATCGCAATTTAAGGAGGAAATTTCAGATAGTAGAACATTTAGTTTTCTACATGAGATAGAGATGTTGCTTGAGCACGGTCTCATTAAAGGTGGAGATCTCAATAATGCGATTGTATATGTAGATAAAGAATTATCTCCTAGTACAATGGAAAAATTGAAGGTAGCCTTTAATAAGGATGATATCGCTGTAAAGCCTAACGGCATACTAGATAACCTTACCTTGCACCATGCTAATGAAGCAGCACGTCATAAACTACTTGACGTTATAGGAGACTTAGCACTAGTAGGTACAAGAATACGAGGAAAAATAATTGCAAATAAGCCTGGTCACTTCATAAACACCCAGTTTGCAAAAAAACTTCAGAAAATTATTAAGAATGAACGCCGTAATTATGTTCCAGATGTAGATTTGCATGCGACCCCTGTAAAGGACGTAAATCAAATAATGGAGATGTTACCTCATAGACCTCCATTCTTGCTTGTAGATAAGATTTTAGAGCTTACAAAAGAGCATGTGATTGGAGTGAAAAATGTAACAATGAATGAACCATTCTTTGTGGGGCATTTTCCTGGATCTCCGGTTATGCCTGGCGTACTGCAAATAGAGGCAATGGCTCAAACCGGAGGTATTTTAGTATTAAGTACCGTTCCAGATCCAGAAAACTATCTAACTTATTTACTTAAAATAGATAAAGTAAGATATAAGCATCAGGTGGTACCTGGTGATACTCTTATTTTCAAATTAGACTTAATGTCACCTATACGTAGAGGAATCTGCCAGATGCAAGCTCGCGCTTATGCAAATGGTAAACTTGTCTCAGAAGCCGAAATAATGGCACAAATAGTAAAAGTAAAAAATCTCTAGTATGAATCAGCCATTAGCATATGTGCACCCAGGTGCAAAAATTGCAAAGAATGTAGTTATAGAACCATTTACAACCATACATAATAATGTTGTAATAGGTGAGGGTAGCTGGATAGGATCTAATGTGACCATTATGGAAGGTGCTCGCATAGGGAAGAACGTAAGTATCTTTCCAGGCGCAGTAATCTCTGCAGTACCACAAGATAAAAAGTTTAATGACGAGGATACCGTTACAATCATAGGCGATAACACAACCATACGTGAATGTGTGACTATTAACCGTGGTACCTCAGATCGTATGAAAACTCAGGTAGGAAACAATTGTTGGATTATGGCATATTGCCATATTGCTCATGATTGTATCGTAGGTGATAATTGTATTTTTTCTAATAACAGTACGCTCGCTGGGCACATCACTGTAGGTGATTATGTAGTACTAGCAGGAATGGCTGCAATACAGCAGTTTTGTACGATAGGGAGCCATGCTTTTGTAACTGGTGGGTCACTAGTACGTAAGGATGTGCCACCTTTTGTAAAGGCTGGTCGTGAGCCATTGAGCTATGTAGGGATTAACTCTATAGGACTACGTCGCCGCGGATTTACAACAGAAAAAATACGTGAGATTCAGGATATATTCCGCATCTTGTATCAGAAGAATTATAACAACTCTCAAGCTGTTGCGATTATTGAAGCAGAGATGGAAGCTACTCAGGAACGTGATGAGATATTGCAATTTATACGTAATTCTCAACGCGGTATTATGAAAGGATACTTCAATTCATAAGTTTTCTTTTTACGCTTTCGCGAAAATTTGACAACATAACACTCATGCTTTTGCCTAACATAAGGTGAGCGGTGAAATTCATAAAACGGAGAGATTGATAATCTTTTCATATTTTCGCGAAAGCGAGATTAACTTTTAATTAAATAAGAATTCTGCATTTGCAGAAACTTGATACTATATATGGCAACAACATCAGACATACGCAACGGACTTTGTATACACTACAATCACGATATTTATAAAATCATCGAGTTTTTACACGTAAAGCCGGGTAAAGGCCCAGCATTTGTAAGAACAAAAATGAAAAGTGTTACCTCTGGAAAAGTATTAGATAATACATTTTCTGCAGGACATAAGATTGAAGAAGTACGTGTAGAAACACATAAGTTCCAGTTTTTATATAATGATGGAGAGGGGTATCACTTTATGAATACAGAAGACTACACGCAAATCGCTTTACAAGAGACTGCGTTAGATCGTTCTGATTTATTAAAGGAAGGAGAGGTTGTTACCGTACTTATAAATACGGAAGATAACGCACCACTTTCTGTAGACATGCCTGCTTCTGTAATACTTGAAGTGAGTCACACAGAGCCAGGAGTAAAAGGTAATACAGCAACTAACGCTACAAAGCCAGCAACTGTTGAGACAGGAGCAGAAGTAAACGTTCCTTTGTTTATTAATGAAGGAGATAAGATAAAAATAGAGACCGAAAAAGGGACCTATAAAGAGCGCGTTAAGGAATAGATAATTTACCCATTAACTTATTATATAAATCCCGTCAAATGACGGGATTTTCTTTTATATTCGTAATCGTGAAATTTAAAAAACAACATACGCTTCAAGATATTGCAAGTCTTCTTAATGTCACTTTTGTGGGTGATCCTTTGTTTCCAGTTTTGGGTATGAATGAGATCCATGTGGTAACACCAGGAGATATTGTATTTGTAGATCATCCTAAGTATTACGACAAGGCGCTACAAAGTGCTGCGACTATTGTGCTTATTAACAAAGAAGTAGCTTGCCCAGAAGGTAAAGCGCTTTTAATATCTGATGATCCCTTTAGAGACTTTAATAAGCTTACTGATCACTTTAAACCATTTAAAAGTGCAGCAGCTGCCATAGCAGAGACGGCAATCATAGGTCACGGAACCGTTATACAGCCTAATGTCTTTGTTGGGAATAACGTGGTTATAGGTGATAACTGTACCATACACCCTAATGTATGTTTATATGACAATACAATTATAGGTGATAACGTTACTATACACGCAGGAAGCATACTAGGTGCAGACGCATTTTATTACAAAAAACGTCCAGAAGGTTTTGATAAACTTAAATCTGGTGGTCGTGTTGTAATAGAAGATAATGTAGATATAGGAGCTGGGACAACTATAGATAAAGGAGTTACTGGTGATACAACGATAGGTAAAGGAACTAAGATTGATAACCAAGTCCATGTAGGGCATGATACTGTTATAGGAGAACGTGTTTTAATCGCGGCTCAAACTACCATAGCTGGTTGTGTCGTTATAGAGGACGAGGTGACTTTATGGGGACAGGTAGGAGTTACTAGTGGTATATCTATAGGTAGGAAGGCTATCATCTCTGCGCAGAGTGGAGTAAGTAAGTCACTAGAAGGAGAAAAAAGTTATTTTGGGTCACCAGCAGGTGATTTCAGAACAAAATATAAAGAGCTTGCAGCGTTGAGACAAGTGCAAGAATTATTAGAAAAACTAAAGCAACAATAATGGCTAAGAGTAATAAGAAAATCGTAAAAGAGTTTTATAGCTCAGACTTTTTTAATGACACAACTGCTTTTGATGAGTATATTCATCCTGATATGCAGCTTTTTTGGAATGCAAAAACAGGCTACAATCACATGGAAATAGCAGGCTTGAAAGAAATGGCAGCAGAGGCTGGTAAATCTTTTGATGCGGTACGTCCAGAGATTACACACCTTCTTTCTAAAGAGGATCAGGTAGTGATACGGTTCACTTATTTTGTAACTACGATCGAGCAACCAGATACAGAGCAACCTATGGCACATTTTATGGCTATATGGGAAATGAAGGATGGTTTGATGTACAGAGGGTACCAAATGAGCCAACCAGCTGAAGAAGCAAAAGAGAGCATGAAATCTTGGAAGTAAATTTCATTGTTTTTACTTCATAATACTTAACCAAACTGTTACTTTTGCAGTGCAAAATTTTAAAACAAACCGATGAGCGTTTTAGTTAATAAAGATTCGAAAATAATTGTTCAAGGATTCACAGGTAGCGAGGGAACTTTCCACGCGGGCCAGATGATTGATTATGGAACAAACGTAGTAGGTGGTGTAACTCCAGGAAAAGGAGGACAAACACATCTTGATAAGCCTGTTTTTAATACCGTTCAAGAAGCAGTAGAAAAAGTAGAAGCAGATACTACTATTATTTTTGTACCGCCAGCATTTGCTGCAGATGCAATTATGGAAGCTGCAGATGCAGGAATCAAAGTGATTATCACAATTACAGAAGGTATCCCTGTTGCAGATATGATCAAAGCATCAGACTATATCTCTACAAAAGAGTGTCGCCTTATAGGACCTAACTGTCCAGGTGTTATTACTCCGGGTGAGGCAAAAGTAGGTATCATGCCAGGTTTTGTATTTAAGAAAGGAACTGTAGGTATTGTTTCAAAATCTGGAACACTTACGTATGAAGCGGCAGATCAGGTTGTAAAACAAGGTCTTGGTATTACTACAGCAATCGGTATTGGAGGAGATCCTATTATAGGAACTACTACAAAAGAAGCAGTAGAGATGCTTATCAATGATCCAGAAACAGAAGCTGTTGTAATGATAGGTGAGATAGGTGGTCAACTAGAAGGTGACGCTGCAAAGTGGTACAAAGAAAGCGGTAGCAAAAAGCCAGTAATAGGTTTTATCGCAGGTGAGACTGCACCAGCAGGACGAACTATGGGTCATGCAGGAGCAATTGTAGGTGGATCTGATGATACAGCACAAGCTAAAAAAGCAATAATGAGAGAATGTGGTATTCACGTTGTGGATAGCCCAGCAGAAATAGGTAAAAAAGTTGCCGAAGTTTTAGGTAAATAATTTTACGATACATTATAAAAAAACCTCCTTTTTTAGGGAGGTTTTTTTGTTTCTAGTCGGTATCGTAATTCTTATATTTGAGTAAGTAAATTTAGCGATGTACGCTTTCGCGAAAGCATGACGATACAACCTAATATTTAAACCAATTAGATCAATAAAAATAACCTCAGACAGTAATTATAATAGGTTAACTGTCTATTCATAGCATTTAATATGAAATTATTAGAAGGAAAAACAGCTATCATCACTGGTGCTAGCCGTGGAATAGGAAAAGGAATCGCAGAAGTATTTGCTCAACATGGAGCAAATGTTGCTTTTACATACAGTTCATCATCTGCCGCGGCAGATGAACTAGAGAAAAGTTTAGAAAGCACAGGAGTAAAAATCAAAGGATATAAAAGTAATGCAGCAGATTTTGAGCAGGCTCAAGAGCTTGTGAAGAACGTGCTTGAAGATTTTGGAACTATTGATATTCTTGTAAATAATGCAGGTATCACAAAGGATAATCTCCTTATGCGTATGTCTGAAGAGGATTTTGATAACGTAATAGAGGTAAACCTTAAGTCTATCTTTAATATGACTAAAGCTGTGCAGCGCACGATGCTTAAAGCTCGCAAAGGAAGTATCATTAACATGAGCTCTGTAGTAGGAGTAAAAGGTAATGCTGGTCAAGCAAATTATGCTGCCTCAAAGGCTGGAATGATAGGTTTTTCTAAGTCTATGGCGCTTGAACTAGGTTCTCGTAACATACGCACAAATGTGATTGCTCCTGGATTTATCGAGACAGAGATGACAGGTAAGCTTGATGAAGCTACTGTAGATGGATGGAGACAGTCTATACCATTAAAACGCGGTGGAAGCCCAGAAGATATTGCAAACGCTTGCGTATTTCTTGCTAGTGATATGAGTGCATACATCACAGGTCAAGTTATTAATGTAGACGGAGGAATGCTTACGTAATTTACGAGTTACGTGTTTATTGCCCATTCTCAAAATATTTGAGATAAGAACAACCACAACATTTGCAAACAGAAACATTATTATTAATTATTGGAGCTGCTATTCTCGCCTTGGGAATAGCGGTTTTTCAGTATTTTTATAAGGCAAAATATAAGACCAGCCGCAATAAAGTTTATGCGCTTATTAGATTTTTGAGCGTTTTTGGATTGCTTATTCTTTTAATCAATCCTTCTTACAAACAAGTTACATACGTTACCGTAAAACCATCACTTGCGGTAGCTGTAGATAATACGGCAAGTATTAAATACTTGGAATATGATGATGAGAGTAGTGATTTAGTATCACGCTTTCGCGAAAGCGAACCTTTAAACAATGCTTTTGACGTAGAGTTTTATAGTTTCGGTCAAGAATTTAAACGTTTAGATACTTTAGATTTTCAAGAAAAGCAGACTAACATTTCTAATGTTCTTCATAGTCTTGAAGACATTTACGGTACGGAAATAGCACCAGTTATCTTACTCACCGATGGAAACCAAACCTATGGAGAGGCTTATCAATACACCTCAAAAAACCTTAATCAGCAGATATATCCTGTAGTTCTAGGAGATACAATTACATACGATGATCTTAAATTAGGGCAGGTAAACGTAAATAGATATGCGTATATCAATAATAAGTTTCCGGTAGAGATTTTTGCCTCTTATAACGGCAACAATACGGTAAACTCACAATTAACGGTTACTTCAGGAGGGACAGTAGTACATTCTGAGCGAGTTACTTTTAGTCCAGAAAAAGAATCGCAGGTTTTCAATTTGCTATTACCTGCAACGAGCGTAGGAGTTAGGCAATATGCTATACAGCTTACACCTAGTACGTCAGAAAAAAACACAAAAAACAATAGTAAGAACTTTGCGATTGAAGTTATCGATCAAAAAACGAATGTTCTTATAGTAAGTAACATCGTTCATCCAGATGTGGGCATGCTTAAAAAGAGTATAGAGAGTAACAGACTACGCACGGTTACTTTTTTAAATCCACTAGAAAGTTTAAGTAAGCTCAATGAATATGAGCTTATAATATTGTACCAGCCAGATGCACGTTTCAAGAATGTTTATGAGCAACTTACTTCGCTATCCAAAAATAGTATTACAGTCGCTGGCGCAAATACAGATTGGAATGCTGTAAATACCTTCCAGAATACCATTAATCAAGAAATCACTGGACAGCAAGAAGAAGTACAGGGCGAACTCAATGTGAATTTCTCTGCTTTTGTGATAGAAGATATAGGCTTTGCTGACTTTCCGCCGTTAAAGACAAGTTTTGGTGATGTTAATTTTAAGACAGAAGTAGATGTCGCACTGACCCAAACTATAGGATCTTTAAATACAGAAAATCCACTTATAGCAACTACTGATACAAATGGACAGCGCGAAGTATACATTCTAGGAGAAGGCTTGTGGCGATGGAGAGCACAGAGTTTTATTAATAATAACAGCTTTGAAGATTTTGACAATTTTATTGATAATCTCGTTCAATATGCAGCATCAAACAAGAAAAAGAGTCGTCTTAATATAGATTATGAGTCCTTTTATTACGGTAATGGTGATGTTACATTGTATGCGCAGTACTTTGATAAAAATTACACCTTTGATACACGAGCACGTTTATCCATACGTGTAGTCCATGCAGAGACGGGTAAAGTGACAGATATACCGTTATTGCTTAAAAAAAATACATATCAGGTTGCGATGAATAATCTAGAGCCGGGTAATTACAAGTTTACCGTGTCGGTTATAGATCAAGGACTCGCTCGATCTGGTAGTTTTACAATAGTTCCTTTTGAGATAGAACAACAATTCTTAAATGCAAATGTAACAGAACTACGTACTCTAGCGTCTAATACCGCAGCAGCCCTTTATACGAGCCCAACTGGAGACCAACTTATTGAAGATCTTTTGAAAGATACTCGATACAAACCTGTACAGAAAAGCACGGAAAAAATCGTACCTTTAATAGATTGGAAATGGTTATTATTTATAATAGCCTTACTACTTTCTATTGAGTGGTTTATGCGCAAGTATAACGGACTCACGTAAATAAAAATCAAAAAATTATTATGGAAAAATTACCAAAGATTGGCGTACCTATAGTTATAGGTATTATTATTTTATTAGTATTAGTTACAAAATCTGCTGTAACCATAGATTCTGGAGAGGCAGGAGTATTATTTAAAACGTTTGGAAATGGTGTGGTGACAGATGAGCCACCTATGAGTGAAGGATTTCACTTAGTTGCACCATGGAATAAGGTATTCGTTTATGAAGTAAGACAACAAGAGCTTTTTGAAAAAATGAAAGTTTTATCGTCTAATGGATTAGAAATACAAATTGACGCCTCTGCTTGGTATGAGCCAGTGCGCAAAGATTTAGGAAATCTACACCAAACTCTAGGTAAAGATTATTTACAACGAGTAATCCAGCCAGCTATACGATCTGCAGCACGTAGTGTAGTAGGTAGGTATACACCTGAGCAATTGTACTCAAGTAAAAGAGATGCTATACAGGACGAAATATTTGTAGAGACTAAAGCTATTTTGTCTAAGCAATATGTGCAACTTAATGAGGTATTAGTAAGAGACGTGACGCTTCCTAATACTATAAAAGACGCAATTGAAAGAAAACTAAGACAAGAGCAAGAATCTTTAGAGTACGAGTTTAGACTTGTAACAGCATCTAAAGAAGCAGAAAAAGTGCGTATTGAAGCTCAAGGTAAAGCAGATGCAAATAAGATTTTAAGTGCTTCTTTGACAGATAAAATTCTTCAAGACAAAGGAATTGATGCAACTATAGAGTTATCAAAGTCACCTAATTCTAAAGTTATCGTTGTTGGTTCTGGTGATTCTGGACTTCCACTAATTTTAGGAAATAATTAGAATACTTCATAAAACTATAAGAAAGCGTTAAGATGACGCTTTCGCGAAAGCTTATATCTTTACAATCCATGCGAATTCACGTGTGGATTGTAAAGATTTTTTTTATGTATAGATATCAGAAAATACTTTTCTTGTTTGGATTCATACTTGCTATAAGCTGTGGTCAAAACGTAGAAAGTCAAAATAGCAAAAAGGGTTATGCACCTGAAGCAGTAAAGAAAACGTTTCAAGCAAAATATCCAGGAGAGAATGATCCAGACTGGCATGTTGATTCAAATGGGAACTATGAATCTAGGTTTAGAATAGATGGAGTACGTCACAGAGCAGACTTTAGTCCTAACGGTTCATGGATCGAGACAGAGTTAAGTATAGAGAAAGATGACCTGCCTAAAGTTGTTCAAAAAGCAATAGATAACAATTACTCAGACGAAGAAATAACAGAAATAGAACGCGTTCAAAGCGCCAAAAAAGGATTGTTTTACGATGTAGAGTTTAAGAGAAAAGGAAAGAATATGGATGTTGAGTTTAATGAATCTGGAGTTAAGATTAATTAAGACTAGACATCAATAGTACTTATAAAAAAACCACCTAATAGGTGGTTTTTTTATGTTTCATCTTTTTTTTTGGATCTTGAGCATCTTCCAGTAATTGTTCTTTGAGCCTGATTGCTTTGGCAACCCATCGATCATTTTTAATTCTATCTGGAAAAAATTTAATAAGCTTAGTTATAATTTCAATATCTTCTTTGGTCAATCTACTTATTTGATCAAAAGTGTAAATCCCTAACTCATTTAATTTTGCTTCAGTGTAAGGTCCTATACCTATAATTTGTTGAAGTTCATTTTTGTCAAAAACTGAAGCTGTGCCTATTCTGTCAAAATTAATTATATCAGAATAATCTTTCTCTACTAATTTTTCAGAGATTACTTCTTGAGAAAAAGCTCGATTCCTCACCTTAAGATGGTCAAACTCGTCATCCATTCGATCTTTCCTAAAAACACCATCTCCCTTGCGATCTAATTCATCCTCAAGATTAATAATAGTTTTCTTTAAATTTTGTATCGTTTCACTTTGAGCTGCGAGATTCTTTTTTAGAATAATTTTATTATACAGATTAGAGCCTATATAACCAATTAAAAATGCAACAAGAGTCATTATAAATGTCTCTAAGTATGCGACTGGTATAGATATGGCCTCTTGTGATACAAACATATTAATCTACTATAATTTCTATTCTGTTGTTCTCTTGTCTGCCAGAGAGGCTCTTATTATTTGCTATTGGTTCTTCTTCCCCTCGGGAAGTTGCCGTTATTTTATGTCTTGGTATTCCTCTTCTCGCAGTAAGATACCATTTTACTTGTCTAGACATCTTAAGGCCTTGATCAAAATTATCTTTACTACTGCCTACATTATCGGTGTGGCCTAATATGGTAACTTTTTTTTTAGGATGTTTTTTTAATAATGCTTTAAGTTCTGTCGTATATTTTACTAACTCTTTATCTAATATTAGATCTGTATTGTTATAACGAGGATAAAATATACTACTTGAAAAAGAAGGCCCCATTAATGAATTAAGTTCCTTTTCAAATTCTAAAGCAGGCTCATCCTTTGTAATATCTATAGTATCACTAATTGCGATAGATTTTTGAATTTCTTCAGCAAGTAAAGAAGAAGTCTCATGTTCAATTCCAAATAAATCTAAACTATCTGGAGTAAAACTAGTAGTTGTAAACTTTGTTTTAGAAACTTCTGAGGAAGATGATTGAGTATCTTTTGATTTAGGAATGTTTTTTTTTGAATTATTCTTTTCATCGACAACTTGTTGTATATCACTGTCGTTATTAACCTCTCTTGTACTTATAAAATAAATACAACCAGAAGTCCATAGTAAAAAAACGAAGAATGCCCCAAAAAATCCCTTCATCGATTAAGCTAAGAGAGTATTACTATATATAAGCCTACTGTTTTCAAAGTTACAGAAAAGTTGTCAATGTTAAGAATTAATTAAATCAGGTTATCCACTTGTTTTTAACAAAGAACTTCTTAAATTTGTACAACAATGAATAATAACAATACACATCACCATCATACTTCAATCATCGCTCAAGCGAGGTAAAGAGTATGTATATATTTCATATTAAAAACCCGTTTGAATTACTCAAGCGGGTTTTTTCTTTTGAGTAATTTGGACATTAAAAAATTATCATGAGTCAAAAAATTAGAATTGCTATTCAAAAATCTGGACGCCTTAATGAGGAATCGTTACAACTACTTAAAAATTGTGGTGTATCTATTGATAATGGAAAAGACCAGCTCAAAGCAACGGCTAGAAACTTTCCGTTAGAAGTACTTTATTTACGTAATGGAGATATACCTCAATACTTAAGAGATGGTGTTGTAGATATCGCAATCTTAGGTGAAAACACTTTAATTGAAAAAGGTAAGGATTTACCAATTGTAGAGAGATTAGGTTTTTCAAAGTGTAAAGTTTCATTAGCTATTCCTAAGGGTCAGAAATATAATTCTGTTAAGGACTTTGAAGGTAAACGCATTGCCACATCTTATCCGAACACTGTAAAAGAGTATCTAGATAGTAAAGGTGTAAAAGCAGAATTACATATTATCAATGGCTCTGTAGAAATTGCCCCAAGTATAGGCCTAGCAGATGCTGTTTGTGATATTGTTTCTAGTGGTAGCACATTATTTAAGAATAACCTCAAAGAAGTGGAGCAAATGCTTACTTCAGAAGCTGTTCTGACAGTGTCGCCTAACATCTCAAAGGAGAGAGAGGCAATTCTTGAGACGCTTAAATTTCGTATAAGAGCTGTACTTACAGGTGAGCGTAGTAAGTATGTACTTATGAATGTACCTAATAATAAACTAGATGAAGTGATTGCAATGCTTCCTGGAATGAGAAGTCCTACTGTTTTACCTCTAGCAGAAAAAGATTGGAGTAGTGTACACTCTGTGATAGATAAAAATAGTTTCTGGGATGTTATAGATAATTTAAAATCTGCAGGAGCCGAAGGTATTTTAGTATGCCCTATTGAAAAAATGGTACTATAAATTTATTTTGCTATGAATAAGATCTATAATCCAGAAAGAAGTGAGTGGGAGGGTATCCTTAAAAGACCTACTCAAACAGTTGATGATATTGAAGCAACTGTAAATAATATATTTAAAGAAGTTAAATCAAACGGCGATGTAGCGGTTGCAAAATACACGGCTATTTTTGATAAGGTCACGTTAGACGCCATTGCTGTATCAGATCGTGAAATACAAGAAGCCGAAAATTCTTTACCTATAGAGTTAAAAGAAGCAATACAGCTAGCAAAAGGAAACATTGAAGGTTTCCATAAAGCACAAAAAACTTCTAGAGTGGCAGTTACTACAGCAGAGGGAGTAGATTGCTGGCAAGAAAAAAGACCTATTCAAAAAGTGGGACTTTATATCCCCGGAGGAACAGCGCCATTATTTTCGACGATATTGATGCTTGCGACACCAGCAAATATTGCTGGTTGTAAAGAAATTGTATTATGTACACCTCCAGATAAAAATGGACATGTAAATCCGGCAATTCTATATACAGCCAAACTGAGCGGAGTTACTAAAATTTTTAAAGTAGGAGGTATTCAAGCAATTGCTGCGATGACTTTTGGAACGGAGACGGTGCCTCAAGTATATAAAATATTTGGCCCAGGAAATCAGTTTGTCACAGTTGCAAAACAAATAGCAACAAAGCACGGTGTAGCTATCGACATGCCTGCTGGACCTTCGGAGTTACTAGTGGTGGCAGATGATTCGGCAGATGCAAGTTTTGTAGCATCAGACTTATTGAGCCAAGCGGAGCACGGTATTGATAGTCAAGTTATTTTAGTGGCAACTTCTCGTAAACTCATAGATGAAGTAGAAAAAGAAGTGGAAATGCAAATGAGTACGCTTTCGCGAAAGCATATTGCAGAAAAAGCCATCGAAAACAGTAAACTAATATATGTTGAAAACGATGAAACTGCTTTAGCTCTAATTGATGAGTATGGTCCAGAGCATTTTATAGTGTGTACTTCAAATGATGACTTTTATGTGGATAATATCATGAATGCGGGATCTGTGTTTATAGGAAACTATACACCTGAGAGTGCTGGAGATTATGCGTCTGGAACAAATCACACACTACCTACTAACGGTTATGCAAAGCAATACAGCGGTGTAAACCTTGATAGTTTTATGAAGTCTATGACTTTCCAAAAAATATCACCCAAAGGGATTCAAAATATAGGTCCAGCGATTGAGCTTATGGCTGCTGCAGAGGGACTTGATGCACATAAAAATGCAGTAACTCTTAGACTTAAAAAATTACAATAAGCTACATCTTTTAGTATGAATAAAACCTTTAGTATCTCTAGTCTCGTCCGTCCTAACGTGGCAAGCATGCAAGCTTACAGCTCTGCTAGAGATGAGTTTACAGATTTTGATAAGGAAATGATATTTCTTGATGCAAATGAAAATCCATTTGAAAATGGTGTAAATAGATATCCAGATCCGCAGCAACGCACTTTAAAGAGCCTTATAGCTGCACAGCGCGGTATTTCTGAGAGCCAATTGTTATTGGGTAACGGTAGTGATGAAGTGCTTGACCTTATATTTAGAGCATTTTGTATTCCTGGTAAGGATGAAATCATCACTGTGCCACCTACGTATGGAATGTACAAGGTACTGGCTGGAACTAATGATATTAAAAATACAGAAGTCTTACTTAATCAAGATTTCCAACTTGATACTGCGGGTATTTTAGCTGCTATAAACGAGCATACAAAACTCATTTTTATTTGCTCGCCAAACAATCCAACAGGTAATGTAATTGATGCAGCTGCTATTATTGAGATTTTAGAAACTTTTAAAGGTCTAGTAGTTCTTGATGAAGCATATATAGATTTTGCAACTACAGAAAGTTGGTCAAAACAAATATCTCAATATCCTAATTTAATAATCACTCAAACACTATCTAAGGCGTATGGCCTTGCAGGTATACGTTTAGGTTTGTGCATTGCAAGTAATGAGATTATTACTGTTTTAAATAAAATCAAGCCTCCCTATAATGTAAACGCTCTTACACAAGAAAGAGCTTATAATAGGTTGGTGCAAACGGAGACTATAGATGCAGAAATAAATACGCTTTTAGAGAACAGAGCGGCTTTATCAAAGGTCTTGAAAGAAGTACCATTTGTAAAAGAGATTTTTCCATCTGACGCAAACTTTATTCTAGCAAGAGTAGATGATGCAAACGAGCGTTACAAGCAACTTATAACTCTTGGGATTGTTGTACGTAACAGAAGCACACAGCCTTTGTGTGAGAATACACTACGTTTTACAGTGGGAACTACAGAAGAAAACACACAACTTATAAATGCATTAAATACATTAAAATAATGGCTAAAAAAGTCCTTTTTATCGACCGTGATGGTACAATGATTAAAGAAACGGTAGATGAACAAATCGATGCGTTTGAAAAAATGATATTCTATCCTAAGTGTTTTACTTGGTTAGGTAAGATTGCGCAGGAGCTGGATTATGAACTTGTAATGATTACGAATCAAGATGGCTTAGGTACAGACTCTTTTCCAGAAAATACATTCTGGCCAGTGCACAATTTTATAATGAAGTCTTTTGAAAACGAAGGAGTTGTTTTTGATAATGTATTTTTAGACCGCACATTTCCGCACGAAAATAAAGACACTAGAAAACCTGGTACAGGTTTATTAACTCAATACTTTTCTGAGGAGTATGACCTTGCAAACTCATTTGTAATAGGTGACCGCCTTACAGATATGCAACTAGCAACAAACTTAGGCGCAAAAGGGATATTTATTAATGATGATACTAATCTTGGTACGGGAGAAATCACTATCTCACAAGATGATTTGAATAAAGATATTGCCCTAGAGACTAACGATTGGCAGAAGATTTATGAGTTTCTCAAGTTAGAAAGACGTGTAGCTACGCTTTCGCGAAAAACGAATGAAACAGACATAAACATCACTCTTAACCTTGATGGTACTGGTAAATCAAATATAGATACTGGGCTTTCATTCTTTGACCACATGCTGGATCAAATTGCTCGTCACGGGCAAATGGATCTAGATATCCAAGTAAAAGGAGACCTTGAAGTAGATGAGCACCACACGATAGAAGATACGGCAATCGCTCTAGGAGAAGTGTTTGCCATCGCTTTAGGAAATAAATTAGGAATAGAACGTTACGGTTTTTGCTTACCTATGGATGACTGTCTTGCACAAGTCGCTATAGATTTTGGCGGTAGAAATTGGCTGGTTTGGGAAGCAGATTTTAATCGTGAAATGATAGGTAAGATGCCTACAGAAATGTTTTATCACTTCTTTAAATCGTTTACAGATGGTGCAAAGGCAAACCTTAATATCAAAGCCGAAGGAAAAAACGAGCACCACAAAATAGAAGCCATCTTTAAAGCATTTGCAAAAGCGATTAAAGTAGCGGTAAAGAGAGACGCAGATAAGATGATTTTACCATCCACAAAAGGTATGCTGTAATGCTGTCTCTTATACACATCTCCGAGCCCACGAGACGGACTCCTATCTCGTA
>CAJXSW010000041.1 GCA_913060645.1 uncultured Dokdonia sp.
CATTTTATGCAGTACACAACGAGCGTCCATTCTTTGGAGAGCTTGTAGAGTTTATGACACGCGGACCTATCGTTGCAGCAGTTCTTGAAAAAGAAAATGCAGTAGCAGACTTCCGTACGCTTATAGGAGCAACAAACCCAGCAGACGCTGCAGAAGGTACTATCCGTGCTTTATATGCAACTTCTATGGGAGAAAATGCAGTACACGGTTCTGATAGTGATGAGAATGCAGCTATTGAAGGTGCTTTCCATTTTTCTGGACGTGAGATGTTTTAATTGCTAGCGCAATAAACATATACATATCTTACATGTGTTTTTACACATTAAGATTTATTTTAAATGCTTCTTCTATATAACATAGAAGAAGCATTTTTATTTACAGCTATTGTTGCGTTAAGGATAGTAGTGGTTACCCCACACGAATTGAGAACACCGAGCCATCTCACTTTTATGTGAGATGATAGCGAGGTTTTCTTAATGAGGGGGAGTAAAAACGGATAGCCTGACCCGTAGGGTAACGCCCATATAATAAGACGCCGTAATCGCTTTAAATAGTAGAGTGATATATTAACTAAGCTGTTTTATTTCAATAATTTGAGTGCTTTTTGATTCATTTTAAAAGGAGAAAGCACATATAATATAGTAATAGTAAATATTTTAATTAAAAATACTTACTTTTGCACCGCCAAAAACACGGCATTAATACAACCCATTATGGACGTAAGGAATATCGCGATTATCGCCCACGTAGACCACGGTAAGACAACCCTGGTAGACAAAATTATGTATCACTGTGAGCTTTTTAGAGAAAACGAATCTAAAGGAGAACTTATTTTAGATAACAACGATCTTGAGCGTGAGCGCGGGATTACAATTACTTCTAAGAATGTTTCTGTAATGTACAAGGGAACGAAAATTAACATTATCGATACTCCTGGTCACGCCGATTTTGGTGGTGAAGTAGAGCGTGTATTGAACATGGCAGATGGTGTTTGTCTTCTTGTAGATGCATTTGAAGGGCCTATGCCACAAACGCGTTTTGTACTACAAAAAGCACTTGATCTTGGATTGAAGCCTCTTGTTGTAGTAAACAAAGTAGATAAAGAAAACTGTACTCCAGATATCGTACATGAAAAGGTTTTTGACCTTATGTTTGAACTTGGTGCAGAAGAGTGGCAGTTAGACTTTCCTACCGTTTATGGTAGTGCAAAGAATAACTGGATGAGTGACGACTGGGAGAAGCCTACTGATTCTATCGAGCCATTATTAGAAATGATAATGGAAAATATTCCAGTACCTGAGGTTAAAGAAGGAAACACGCAGATGTTAATTACATCTTTGGATTTCTCTTCATTTACAGGTCGTATCGCAATAGGACGCCTTAACCGTGGTGAGCTTACAGAAGGTATGCAAGTATCTCTTGTAAAGCGTGATGGAACTATCAAGAAAACACGTATTAAAGAATTACACACTTTTGACGGTTTAGGTCGTTTAAAAGTGCCAAGCGTTCAAGCTGGTGATATCTGTGCAATTGTAGGATTAGAAGGATTTGAAATAGGTGATACTGTTGCAGATTTTGAAAACCCAGAAGGTCTTGCAACTATCGATATTGATGAGCCTACAATGAGTATGCTTTTCTCAATTAACGATTCACCGTTCTTTGGAAAAGATGGAAAGTTTGTAACCTCACGTCACATTAAAGATCGTTTAACAAAAGAGCTTGAAAAGAACCTTGCACTTCGTGTTAATGATACAGACAGTGCAGATAAATTCTTAGTATATGGTCGTGGAGTAATGCACCTCTCTGTACTAATTGAAACAATGCGCCGTGAAGGATATGAATTACAAATCGGGCAGCCGCAAGTAATTATAAAAGAAATAGACGGAGTAAAATGTGAGCCTATAGAAGAGCTTACTATTGACCTTCCAGAAAATGTATCTGGTCGCGCTGTCGAGTTTGTGACAATGCGTAAAGGAGAAATGCTTTCTATGGAGGCAAAAGGAGAGCGTATGATTATTGAATTCTTAATCCCATCACGTGGTATTATAGGATTACGTAACCAACTGCTTACTGCAACTGCAGGAGAAGCAATTATGGCTCACCGTTTTAAAGAATACCAGCCTTTCAAAGGAGATATTCCTGGACGTATATCTGGATCTTTAGTATCTATGGAGAATGGAAATGCGATTCCTTATTCTATCGATAAGTTACAAGATAGAGGTAAGTTCTTCGTATCTCCAGGTGAAGATATTTATGAAGGTCAAGTAATTGGTGAGAATTCTCGTCAAGATGACATGAACATTAATATTACAAAAGCTAAGAAGCAATCTAACGTACGTTCATCTGGTGCAGATGATAAAGCAAAGATTGTTCCTGCTATCAAGTTTTCATTAGAAGAGGCGCTAGAATATATTCAGAAAGATGAGTATGTAGAGGTAACTCCTAATCACTTGAGACTACGTAAAGTTCACCTTAAAGAGGTAGATCGTAAGCGTTTTAAAATAGCTTAAGAATCTTAGAAATAAGAATATTATAGAAAAAACCTACTCGTTCTGAGTAGGTTTTTTTATGGATAATAGTGATTGATACTATTTGTAGTGGCTTTTAAGTCTAGTATTTGAGGCAGTCCGTTTAAATTTTGCAAATCTATATACGCTAGGTAACATCTCTCAAAACAACGATTATATATAATTATGTTTGTATTTTACAGTACTAACAGAGTAACTCCCAGTATTTGAAATCACCTTATAACATCCATAAGTTTCAGCAAAAGGATACCGTCCATTGGAACGATTTTGTCGCGCTATCATGCAACGCAACATTCCTCCATAATAGGGCATTTATGGAGTATCATTCTGATCGTTTTATAGATAACTCGCTATTGATATTTAAGGATAAAAAAGTAGTTGCACTGCTACCTGCAAATCTTGAGGGAGAAGCGATCTATAGTCATCAAGGACTTACTTATGGAGGATTATTGATACTACCATCTTTAAAGATTGCAGATTTAACAGAGCTATTTAAGAAGTTACTCAGTTATTTAGAGTCCCTAGATATTCAGACGCTCTACTTAAAGCAGATTCCTAGTTTTTACAATCGTTTGCCTAGTGAAGGACTAGACTATCTTTTACAACTCGTTCAAGGGGCTTGCTATAGAGTGGATAGCGCTTCAGTCATTGATTATAGAAATGACATACAGATTCAATCTAATCGGCTTGAAGGTGTAAAGAAAGCTCAAAAACACAATTTAGTTATTGAAGAGGAAGATAATCTTGGTGATTTCTGGAACGTTATTTTAACTCCTAATCTTCAAGAGCAACATAATGCCGAACCTACACACACTGTAGAAGAGATAACATTACTAAAGAAGTCATTCCCAAATAATATTAGACAGTTTAATGTTTACCATGATGGACGTATTGTTGGGGGAGCTACGATATTTGAGACAAGTACGACAGCACATGTCCAGTATATCTCGGCAAATAGTGAAAAACAAACTCTAGGCACACTAGACTTTCTTTTTAATCATCTTATAAAAGTTACTTTTAAAAACAAGAGATATTTCGACTTTGGAACTTCAAATGAAGATGCAGGAAAACAACTCAATAAAGGACTTGCTTACTGGAAAGAATGTTTTGGCGCACGTACCTCTGTGCATCGAAGCTTCAAAATAGACACTGCAAATCATATCTATTTAAATAACGTACTGGTATGATCCCATTTTTAGATCTTAAAAAAATAAATGCTCCCTATGAACAGGAGTTTAAAAACAAGTTCGATTCCTTTTTAGAGAAAGGATGGTATGTACTAGGAGAAGAGGTGCAACTCTTTGAAGCGGAATATGCTCAATATTGTGGGACAACGCATTGCGCAGGAACGGCAAATGGTCTCGATGCTTTACGACTCATTTTTGAAGGCTATAAAATTTTAGAACAGCTTCAGGAAGGAGACGAAGTTTTAGTTGCAAGCAACACGTATATCGCTACGATCATCGCTATTAAGCAAGCTGGTTTGGTTCCAGTATTAGTAGAAGCTACCTTACTTACATATAATTTTGACTTTGAAGATTTACAGCATAAAATCACTCAAAAAACGAAAGTAATCTTACCTACACACTTGTATGGGAAACTTACGGATATGGAACAAGTTTCCGCTTTCGCGAAAGCGTACCACCTACTCGTAATTACAGATTGCGCACAATCACACGGAGCAAAGTATATTAATGGCAACCGCAGCGGATCACTAGCAGATGCGAGTGCGCACAGCTTTTACCCTACTAAAAACCTGGGAGCTCTAGGAGATGCCGGAGCAATTACTACAGATAGTGAAGCACTTTCTCAAGTGGTAAAAAAATATAGAAATTATGGTTTTAAAGAACGCTATGTAGCCGAATATGCAGGAATTAATTCTAGGCTCGATGAGATACAGGCAGCATTCTTAAGAATAAAATTAAGAGAATTAGATATACAAAATCAAAGACGTCGCGAGATTGCGATGCAATATCTCAGTAAGATTAATAACCAGCATATTATACTACCTCAATTTGATGAAGGAGAAAATCATGTTTGGCATTTGTTTGTTGTGCGAAGCAAATATCGAGATTTATTACAATCCTATTTGAAGCAACAAGGAATAGGGACTAATATTCATTATCCCCTTCCTCCTCATAAACAAGAAGCACTTAGTGAATACCATATGCAATCATTTCCCGTTTGTGAGCAATTGCATAAAGAGGTGCTTAGTATTCCTCTATCACCAGCATTGTCAGAAGAAGATGTCGAGAAAATTATAACAGCGCTAAACAACTTTAGATGCTAAGTAAAATACGCGCTAGTATAGGTGATAATACTCTTTTAAAGATAGGCTCAATAAATGCTGTGAGTGTAATGCTCCAAATTTTAGGAGGTCTTATAACTTCAAAACTTATTGCTATTTATCTAGGGGAGCGCGGCATGGCATTGCTAGGTTATCTGCGCAATTTTATGACTTCTTCTCTAGCTGCTGGAAACTTAGGCTTATCTAATGGTATCTTAAAATTTGTAGCTTCAGAAAAAGAAAAAAACTCATTATTATCAAAACTACTATCCACTGCAATAGCACTAAGCGCAGTAGCTACTCTAGCAGTATCAATTATTCTATTTCTAGGAGCCTCTTACTGGAATAATCAAATCTTTGGAGCTAGTCAAGATTACACGTACGTCTTTAAGCTTCTAGCTGTAGCCTTACCATTTATTACAGCAAATGGAATCTTACTTAGTATTATTAATGGGCAGTCGGCTTATAAGAAGGTGGTTAAAATTCAAATATTTTCTAACCTCATAGGTCTTGCTATAACAGTGCTAAGTATTATATACTACGGTTTGCAAGGTGCATTATTTTCGCTAGTTGTAAGTCCAGCAGTGATACTAGTGATTACCTTAATTGCATTAGGAAAGCAAGGTGATGTATTGAGAAATATTTCATTGTCAAACTTTGATACGGCAGCGTTACGTAAGCTAGGATCGTACACACTTATGGCTTTGTTCTCTATGATTGTGCTGCCGCTCGTATATATTACCATACGTAAAGAGATAGGTGATGGTGCTGGTTACTGGGACGCAATGACTAGAATATCTAGTTATTATGTGAAGTTCGTCGCCACACTTATGACATTGTATATACTTCCTCAACTCGCAAAGGCAACTACAGATGAATCCTTTAGAAAGGAGATATTTGGGTTTTACAAAACCGTTCTTCCGCTCTTTGGAGTTGGACTTGTGGTAATATATCTACTACGAGATTTTATTGTAGGATTCGTTTTTACAAAAGATTTTGTCCCGATGACACATCTTTTTAAATGGCAATTACTTGGAGATTTTTTTAAGGTTGCCTCCATCGTGATAGGATATCAAATTATCGCAAAAAATAATCTAAAGCTATTTTTAATAACAGAGATAATATCCCTAATAGTTATCTATTGTTCTGGAATTTACTTGGTGCGTAAATTTGGATATGAGGGAGCGTCTATGGGACATTGCTTTAGTTATTTTATACATTTATTGGTATTACTGTTTATCTTTCGGAAACCATTATTTGGTAAAACAATTGCAGCAAGTGAGTAGACTTAGTAACATATTACAATCCTTTAGAATATGGAAGTATAAAATGCTTTCATCTCATAAAAGTATCAATGGCAAGGCGGTACTTCATCAACCTGCGCAAATTAATGGAAAAGGAAAAGTATGCTTTCGCGAAAGCGTACATATAGGTGTTATCAATTCGCCATTATTTTATAATACCTACGCGTATATAGAAGCAAGGAAGGAAGGTAGTGAGATCATCTTTGGGAATGATGTTGCGATTAATAATAACTTTTGCGCGATTGCAAATGAGGCTTCTATAACTATAGGAGACAGAACTACAATAGGTTTAAATTGTAGTATTTATAATTGCAATTTTCACAGTCTCAATCCCCAAAACCGAAGATCACATACAGGGTCTAGCGCAGCTGTAATCATAGGTCAGAATGTATTTATCGGGAATAATGTGAGTATCTGGAAAGGTGTAAGTATAGGCGATAATGCCGTGATAGCGGCAGGAAGTACTGTTACAGTAAATGTAGCTGCGGGAACAACGTTTTCTAACTTTTTTTAAAGAATTAATTATTCCAAGTGTCTATATACTTTTGTGCGACTTTCTTATAGTTATGATGAGTCTCAATAAATAATCGAGCGTTCCTTCCTATCTTCTCAATGGTTTCTGGATTTTCAATGAGTTTCTTTAAACTGCGCACTATTTGATCTACATCTGGCGTAGCATCTATGGCTACAGTTTCTGAAAGATTGTAGTGCTTCTTAAAGTGAATGCCAGCGCCAGTAAATACTACTTTACCCTTTGCCATTGCTTCAAGTGCATTATAGCCTTGATCATGTGAGTAAACTTGATCTAGAATAATATGTGCACTATTGTACTTTTCTATATAAGTTTTATAGGGTAAGCTTTCGGTGGTAATTATAGCAACTCTTGAAGTATATATCTCTTTAATTATTGCAAGCGCATTTTCAAAAATATCATTTCCCTTCTTAAAATAGTTTGCGCGATTTATGCCATGAAAGATGATAATAGGATTTGCATTCTCCTGAGGTAAGATTTTTATGGTATCTGTGTTTATGGGATTAGGAATTAAACCAAAATATGCATTATGACCTTTGAGCGGTATGTGATAATCAAGATCTGTAGCAATCACGCCATCTACTAGCTCATATAATTTTTCATGCAGGTCCTTGTAAGCAAGATCTAGATACTTAAGCGCAGGGGCAAAAGATTTCTTATCTATCTTTTCTTCTTGAAACGGAGTTACTATAGTGTATGGAAGCTCCTCTGTAAACGCATGTGTGATACTTGGATAATCTGCACCGCAAGAGAGGAGAAATACTTTCTTATTGTTATTTTTTAAATACTGAGCTATTTCTAGTTCTAATGATGGTGTGGTGTTGAAACTAGACTCATTAATGAGCTGTACCACATCATAACCAGAAAGTTGTGGTTTTAAAGTGTTGAATGATTTTCGTAAAGCTATTTCAGAAATATCAATGCCGGTTAGTTTAAGAACACCAAGCTTTAGTTTTTTTCTCCATCCGCTAGTGTATCCTCTTTCAAGTCTAATGTCTACAGGATAGTTTTTAAATCCATCGCCACTTCCCACAATCGTTACTTCGTGACCCAACTGTAGGAGTCCTTCTTTGAGCGAATTGTGAAGTCGGCTGTATTCGCCTACAAGTAAGATGCGCATTGACTATATTTGGTATTCAAAATTTCTTCCGTTGCTTAAAGATACTCATAAAAAAATTGCGCTAGTTACCATCTCTTTGGCAGGTGGTGGCGCAGAGCGATCGTTGGGAATTTTATCGACTATGTTATCGGGATTAGGGCACACAGTGCATATCGTGATGTTAAGAGATGACATTGAAGTTCCATACACTGGAACACTTTTTAATCTAGGAAGTTATAAATCGAGCGATGATTCTTTAACCGATAGATGGCGTCATTTGAAAAGATTAAGAGCCTACTTACTCCAGCACGATTTTGATCTGATTATAGATAATAGATCTAGACCTTCTCTACTTAAAGAGATTTGCTATACGCAATACATCTATCGTAATTTTAAGGTTGCATTTATGGTTCGTAGCGCCCGCTTAGAAACCTATTTTCCTAAGCCCATATCTATAGCAAAAAGACTTTACAACAACTCCAAGTTTATCGGAGTTTCAAAGCGCATATCTGATAAGATTACGGAGACATATGGATTCAAAAATACAAAGCATGTCTACAATGCTATTCCTCAATTTTCAGTAGTAGAATCTTCTACAGCATTACCCAGCACCTATATTCTTGGTTATGGGAGACTCGTAGATGATGTTAAGAATTTTAGTTTAATGATTTCCGCTTTCGCGAAAGCGAACTTAAAAACACCTCTCGTAATAATGGGAGACGGTCAGGACAAGGAAAAACTAGTTATCTTGGCCAAAAAGCTAAACGTTAGCAATAAAATCTACTTTCTAGGTCATCAAAAACAACCGTCCTCCATCGTGAAAAATGCGTTATTTACGCTCTTAACTAGTCATTATGAAGGTTTCCCGATGGTGCTTGTAGAGTCATTATCACTAGGAACTCCGGTGATAAGTGTAGATTGTGAGTCTGGCCCTAATGAAATAGTACAACATGGTCATAATGGATTATTAGTTCCTAATTATAATGTGGAGGTATTATCTAAAGCTATACGTATGTTTATTCTTGATGGCGAACTTTTAGCACATTGTAAATCAAATGCCAAAGAGAGTGTAGCACACTTGTCGCAGGAACAAATTAGTAATGACTGGAGTACCCTTATAAATTCCTTATGAAGAAAATTATAGAAATCCCTAGAATAACAGACCCACGAGGTAACCTTGCTGTTATAGAAAATGGTGTGTTTCCACATGATATTAAACGAGTTTATTATTTACACGATGTACCTAGTGGAGCATATCGCGGCGGGCATGCACATAAAGAATGTGTGGAATTGCTCATTGCAGTAAGCGGCAGTTTTGAAGTAGTGCTTGATAATGGAAAAGAAAAGCAGCGTGTAATGCTTAACAAGCCTAATCAAGGCTTGCTTATAAATATAAATATCTGGCGAGAGTTAGAAAACTTTTCTTCTGGAGCAGTATGTCTTGTGCTGGCATCTCACGAGTATGATGAAGATGATTATATACGTAACCATGAGACTTACAAGTCCCTAAAAAGCTGAGAGTTTAAGTCCAGCCCTTTCAAGCAAGCTTTGACTCTTAAAAGCAAGACTTAAGGCATAAATGGGTAGACTTAATAAAAACCGTTGTTTACTGTTAAGGTTATTTATATCAAGATGCTCTAGATAGGTGTTTACTTCTTTCTCTTGACTCCAAAGTCGCGCTCTTATGATGAGCGAGTACCTATTGAGATCTATGAATCTCTTGAGTGCGTAGTTTGTTTTTTCTTCTTCTAAATATGCTAGATAATCAGGTCTATGTGTAACACTGCGTATACTTTTATAAAGACTTTGTGGCGCATAAATATAAGTTACAGCGGGCTTAGTACTGAAAGCTACTCGATATTTAATCCCTATTCTAATCCATAAATCTGTGTCTTGTCCACTTTTTATGGACTCATCATAAAACCCAATATCATTAAAAACGGACTTATGTATCACTGCAGAACTACTCGTTAATAGCGAGTTTTTATAGCTGCTCTCAAAGTAGTTTAAATCTAGAAAAGTATCTTCATTTGGATTATCAAAACTATAATTACTTGCTGTTGTTTCTCCTATATGTTCTTTCAACACCGCTGTCGCGAAAACGTGATGTTGCGGAAACATATGTATGAGACTTATAATCTCGGCTAGGTAATAGTTGTCCCAAATATCATCACCATCAAGAAGTGCAATATAAGATCCCTTGGCAGATTTAATACCTATATTTCTAGCTGCACTAGCGCCTACATTTTGAGGTAATTCAATGTAATTTATGGCTGCTTGATTAATATTTTTGATGACGTTAGCACTATCATCAGTTGAACCGTCATTAACTATAATAATCTCAAAATCTTCCACCGACTGATTTAAGACACTTTCTACAGTTGCTTGTACAAAGTCCTCCTTATTATATACCGTAATGACTACAGAGAACTTAGGCATTTTCTTTAAGAGTTATATAATGATGTAATCTGTACAGGTCAAAAAGGAATAGAGTTGGCTTCTTGCCCATTAAGTTTTTTTCAATGTACTTTATACCTTTACCTATAGTAACCCTAAAAATAAGTACTCCTCTGTATTTTTTAAGAGTAAGATAGCTTTTTTGTAAACGTGTGAAGTCTTGAGCCATTAGACCTTTCTCTTCATAATAAATAAGAGTTTCTATCGCTTGTATGGACTTTTTTAAAAACACATCGTTCTTTTCTAAACCATGATGTATTACTGGATTATCTATGTGTTGGACATCATAACCTTGTTTAAGGATTTGATAAGAGAATATGTTATCCAGACCATACCTGTTTGAAGCAATAATATTGAGCTTTAAGAATGCTTCTTTTTTTACAAGTATATTTTGAGAAATAATAAAATGAGGAGTTTTACATCTTGCTTTGGCTAGTTGTGTTTCTCTTTGTGCTCCATATGTACTCCTTAGAGTGAAATCATCATTATAATTTATAACATATGAAATGCCACCATGAATAATATGATGTGATGAATTTAGTTGTGAAACATAATTTTCAATAAAATTTATTGAAGGTAGTGCAACATCTGCATCTAGAAATAGTAGCCAACTATATGTTGCGTTATCGGCAAGATTAGTACGGGTGGCAGTTCTACCTAAATTGGTAGCGTTTATTAGCCGTTTTACGCTAGTGTTTCCTAGAAGTTGTACGTTTTGTTCTGTGT
This sequence comes from uncultured Dokdonia sp., assembly GCA_913060645.1. GTDB lineage: Bacteria > Bacteroidota > Bacteroidia > Flavobacteriales > Flavobacteriaceae > Dokdonia. Next base: position 10,934 of record CAJXSW010000041.1, read on the forward strand.
ATAGATAAGATGCATCTTCACAGAAAATCACCTCAAAAGTAATCCTCACACGATGTGCTTGCTCACAGATAGACTGGACAAGGTCTGTGATATCAGTATTATATGTAGGGATAAGTATAGAAAGCATTAAAGTAATGTCAATATACGCTAAATAGAAGTTTTAGGTATTTTACTAGCCAAAATCTATCTTGAGTCTAACTCATTATTTTATACATATTGATTACCAATCAAACAGTAACTTATTAGTGAGTTGGATGGTATCCATGTGTTTGTACGGATGTTAAACTGTTTTCTGTACAACCTCAAAAACCTTATTGCCATCGCACTTCAATGTTTTTGATGGATATTTTAATAAGAGCGCATAATCATGAGTTGCCATTAGTATAGTGTTTCCATTCTTATTAATCTCTTGGAGCACTTCCATCACTTCAACACTTGTCTGCGGGTCAAGATTTCCAGTAGGCTCATCTGCAAGGATAAGTTCGGGGTCATTGAGTAAAGCGCGTGCAATAGCAATACGTTGTTGTTCTCCACCAGAAAGCTGATAAGGGAACTTAAAACCCTTGCTTTTCATTCCCACTTTATCAAGAACCGAATCTATCTTATTTGTCATAGCAGCCTTATCCTTCCATCCAGTTGCTTTTAAAACAAATTTTAAATTCTCGATAACCGTTCGGTCATTTAATAATTTAAAATCTTGAAAAACAACACCAAGCTTACGACGTAAAAATGGGATATTCTTTTCCTTAAGTCCATTGAGATCAAACCCTACAATATTCCCTTTTCCCTCTGTGAGCGGTAAATCACCATAAAGCGTTTTCATGAAACTACTTTTTCCAGAGCCTGTTTTACCTATGAGATATACAAAGTCACCTGGTTCAATGGTGACATTAACTTCAGATAAAATTAAATTTTCTCGCTGATATATAGCAGCATGTGAGAGTTTAAGAACAGGTGTAGACATAGATTTTCTTATTACACTCAAAGTAACGGAATTTCGATGAAAGTGTTTTAAAGCTACTTCAAAAGTTTTATAATAAGTTGTGCAATCTCGCTTTCGCGAAAGCAATAAAAAAGCCCCCAGTATCATATACTGAGAGCTTTTCTAAATCTAGTTGATATTAATTATCGCTTTAATGTAAAGTGACCATTTACGGTTCTTTGTGTTCCTAGCTCGTCTACTTCTGTAAACTCTACTCGGAACCAGTAATCACTTGACGGCATAGGCTGTCCATTAAAGGTACCGTCCCATCCAGCACCTACTGGGCTGATTTGCTTTAATAGTTTACCGTATCTATCAAATATGAAGATCTTTGCATTTAAGTTTGGTGCTACTCCAAGTCCTATGATATTCCATGTATCGTGGAAACCATCTGCATTTGGCGTAAAGAATCTTGGGTAGTCAATTATCCCTATCTCTACTTCTGAGATACTACAATTACCACTCGCCAGTCTTCCAAAAACAGTGTGTGTCCCTGGAGTTACTCCTGTAAAGGTTGTACTGCTCTGGAACGGTCCATCATCTATCGCAAACTCGTAAGCAGAGCTGGCATCTGCACCAGTGATATTAATGACTTCTACGGTGTATAATCCGCTATTGTTAAAAGAAGATTCTACAACGATCGCTTCAAAAATGGGAGCACTCTCTGCGCTGTAGACTACTTCTGCAATGTAATCACACTCGATATCGGTATCGGTTCCATTTCCGTAAGAGGCAGTAATCATTACTTGATACGTACCTGCAGCATCAATAGTCACCTCAGGATTTAGTGATACCAATGCACCATCACGTGTCCAAGCATAACTATAAGTCGCACCAATCTGCGGACTTTCCACCGTACCATCAATGGTAAACGGGTTGAGGGCTTCGCCTGTGATCTCATCTACACAAATCTGCCCGCCTTCATTAGTTAAGTTGGTGTATGGTAACGGTTGTACAAATATTTCAAAAACTACTACCGTGCTACTCTCACAGCCACTTGCAGTATTTACTGCTCTTGCAAAAATCATTTGCGAATTTGTGGTGTTTTCAAAAACACTAGGAGTAGCAATCGCATTGATCATTGCCTGTGCATCTGCAAGGCTAGTGTAATAACTCACCGAGGTTGCTGCTACGTTTCCAGTAATGACAGCGTTTTGCTGGGTAAGATCAAAAGTTGCTGTACTCTGATTTGGAACGATATTTATTCCTAGATCGTCTGCGCATTGCACAATATTAAATGCTGTGAATACCTCTGGACGTGACTCTACCGTAAAGATGATGCTGGTGAAATTCACACAGCCCGTGGTCGCATTTTCAATACGCACAAATAATTCCTGATTATCTGTCACCGTGTATGGCGAGCTAAGCGCTGCTGCATTTGCTGCCGCTTGCACTTCTAGTTCATGGTAAGTGATGATAAAATCACTGGTTAACTGCGGCGCAGCAAGTAATCCAGCTAAATCTGCGAGGGTTGTAAGATCAACACTTCCCATCGCGTCATCACCATCAAATTCTTCACAGAAGGTATAATCTACAGGTCCAGCTTCTGCCAAGATAGGTAGCGGATTTACCACTACTTCAAAAGGAACCACTACAAAACATAGATTTCCGTCGCTATCCAAGTCACTATCGCCTGGCACATCACGTTCTACTCTTGCGTATAACGTTTGGTTGCCAGTTACGGTATTGATAAACGCAGTCACATCTGCAATGGCGAGCGTGGTGTCTTCTGGGTTCGCTTCCGCGAAAGCGAGTTCTGTATACACCGTTATATTTACCGGTTCTGCTCCCGCAATCTGCGCGATAGCAGCTGTTAAATCAAAGACTTCAAAACCATCTGTTGCCGAACCTGAACCTGCATCAATGACTCCGTCACCATCTGTATCGATATCTGTAGTCGTGTCACACACTTCTAGCGCATCTGGATTAGTATTTGGTGTTGGCAGTGGTAATACTTCGATATTAAAGGTCGTTCCATCACTACATCCTGCTGGGCTTGATACTACCGCTTGGATGGTCTGAGGGTTTAAAGTATTAGTGTAAGCCGAAGGATCTGCAATAGGAGTTCCTGCATTCAAAGCAGCAAGACTCTCATAATACGTCACCGTAAGCAGCGGATCACCACCAGTGAGACTCGCCTGATTTACGCTCAAGTCAAACACCGTAAAGGTATCTGTATCATCATCACAAATCATGAGATCCAGATTGTCACCATTCGGGTTTGCCGTAGGTGGTGTCTCTACCGATATCTCAAAAGAACCAATGGCAGCACATATATTTGGAGAGCCATCACTTACTTGCAAGCGTACCCAGATAGTTTCTAGTGGTGTTATCTGTGTTGCTGTATAAGCGGTAGGGTTTACAATTGGATTGATTCCCAAATCAGCATCTGCTTGTGTATTATGGTAGGTAATGACAAGATTTGCTGGATCTTGCGTTCCTATAATCGCTGACTCATTTTGGGTAAGGTCAATGATTTCCATTAAATCATTGTTATCATCACAAGCAGCAAGAGTTGCTAGTGCTGTAGGAAGTTCTGGAATAGGGAACACAATAAGCTCAAACTCATAGATCTTAGTACAACTTGTGGCTGTCGTAGCGTCTGTATCTTGTGCAACGACATATAACGAAGTCATTCCTGAGATGTTATTATAAGGAAGGGTAATATCTATCTGACCTGCTCCCGTATCTGCCGTTGCATTATCTAGTGTTTCATAAAAACGTAAGTCTATGCTGGTTACTGTCGCTAGTAAATCGTCATTATATTGTTGCAAGTCAAAAGCTCCAAAGCCATCATTGTCCTCATCACAAGCTACTGCAGCAGGCAAAGGCTCTCCAATTACTGGCAGCGGATTTACTTGAAGGTCTACCGTAGTCTGAGCACCACACATTCCTGCTTGATCACTCGTGACTAAAATGAAAATGGTCTGCGGACTCATTCCTGTATTTACATAAGCTGTTGGAGTAGAAATCGCATTGGTTGTCCCAGCATCTAAGTCTGCTTGCGACTCATAATAGCTAACGCTTAAAGTGGTGTCTCCTCCAGTAATTAAAGTATCAAGGCTTGTTAAATCAAAACTTGTAATCCCATCAGTATCGGTGCCTACCAGTGCTCCTGCGCTATCACACTCCTCAAAAACACCAAGAGGTGTGATTGCCGGGATCATTGCTATGTTAAGATTGAAAGTACCAACTACCGTACATCCTGTAGTTGTATTTTCTAGACGTACCCAGATTGGTGTGGTTGGCGCACTTGCTAAATAGTTCAGCGGATCGGCAACGGGCATATCACTTACGCTTCCTACCATCGCTTCTGCGCTAGCAAGGGTTTCATGATACGTTAAAGCAACATCAGCAGTGGTTTGTGTTCCTAGAATAATCGCATCATTTTGAGTAAGATCAAAAAGTGCTTGTCCATCTTCATTATCATCACAAGAGGTAAGATCTGGAATCACCGCTGGAAGCACAGGTGCTGGTTGTACGGTAAGTTCTAATTCGATAACACGATAACAAAGGGTTGCAGTTGCTGGATCTGTATCGGTCGCTCGTACAAATATCGTTCTAGATACAGTCTCATAAGTCCCCGGTGTTGCTATCGATGGACTACCCAGTTCCGCGGAAGCGAGTGTCTCGTGAAAAGTGAGTGACATAAACGTCTCTCCATTGATGATATCTGCAGTTACTTGACCTGTAAGATCAAATACTGCGTCTCCATCATTATCCACATCACCATCATTTGCCATGGTATCACATTCTTCTACCGCTACAATGATAGTAGGTGATGGTAATGGGTTTACCACTAAAGTAAGCGTGGTAGTTTCAAAACAACTAGTAACAATATTCTCTACTCTAGCAAAGATGCTTTGGTTAGCCATCACGGTGTTTTGATATACATCTGGAAGCGCTGGTGTACCTGCATCGGCATCACCTTGGGTAAGGTGATAGCTCACTGCCCAGTCATCATTACCACCAGTAATTTCATCATCACGGCTACGTAGGTCAAAACTCGCAAACTCATCAGTATCACTACCACTGGCTAAATCATCACAAAGCTCATATTCGGCAGGTTGTACTGGAGTAGGAAGCGGATTCACAACAAGAGAAAGGGTCGCTATGTTACTACAAAAAGTAGCTGTGGTCGTTGGTTGCGCCGTATCTGTGACTACTGCAAAAACGGTTGCCGTGTTGCTGGTGTAAGCGGTAGGAGTTTCTATTGCAGGCGTTCCAGCTTCCGCGGAAGCGAGAGAAGAAAACCATACTACACTGTGGGTAGCAGGGTCTAGACCTCCTAAAATATTTACCACTTGCGTGCTTAAATCAAAAATCTGTAATCCGTCGCTATTATCATCACACAGTGCAAAAGGAATTGCATTTTCATTAGGCATTGGAGTGTTAAGCACTCTCAGAGTAAGTGGTGTCGTATCATAACAACCTATCGCATTAAACACACGAGCAAAAACTGTTTGCTCAAAAGGGTCGTTATTGATATACATTGCTGCGTCCAGCTCTTGGCCTACAGGCGCATTATCTGCATCTGCTTGGGTGAGGTAGTAGGCAACACTTAAACTAGTGTCACCACCAGTAATTTCGGTATCTCTAGAAGAGAGTACAAAAAAGTCAAACACACCATCATTATCATCATCACAAGCCTCATAGTCGGCTGGAGTAACAGCCACAGGTACTGGGAAACTACGGATGCTCATGCTTGTAGTTGAAAAACAACCTGTTGTATTATTAGTCACACGAACTCCAACAATCTGCGGATTATTGGTCGTTGTAAACATCGTGCTATCTGGAATACTTGCATCGCCAGTAGTAGCGCCAGCGGCATCCAAGTGATACGTCACTGTAAGATTTGCATTAAAACCACTAGTGATTTCTGCATCTTTTTGAGAAAGATCTACCGTTGTAAATCCATCTACTACACCATCATCATCACACACTTGAAGCTCAGATGGAGTAATTGCCACAGGGTTCTGATTCACAATAATCTCAAAATTCATTGCAATATCAAATGTTGTACACGTGCTACTCGTACTTCTTAAACTATAGAAAATAGTCTGCGGGTTACTGCTATTTGAAAAAGATGCAGGACTTGCAATCGCTACTGGAGGTGTTGCTGTGTAAGCCGCTATACTCTCGTAAAATGTAACTTCTAAATCTGTATCTCCACCAGTAATCTCCGCTACATTCTGCGTTAAATCAAAAGTAGCTGCATTTGCTACTGCAGAACAGGTTTCAATATTACTGATGGTAGGTAGGAATGTTGGGTTGGGGGTTACTGTGAGTTGTATATGTAAGCCTAGACCACGACAGTCATTTGCAGTGTCACCATCTACGCGTACCCAAATATTTTGAACACCACTAGCATCTGTGAGATTTAGGTTATTAGTATAAGAATCTATGATACCATTAAGTGGATTAATTTCAGTCTCTGCCTCTTGCTGTGTTTCATAATAACTTACTGTAAGCATTTGCCCTATAGGAAAGAGCGCTAGTACTTGTGTCGTCGCGTCCGAAAAATCAAAAATTGCTTTTCCGTCACTATCCATGTCGCATTCTAAATACTCTAATAGAAACGTATCAGGTATCTCAGAGGTGTCAACCTCAAGATTAATTTGTCCCTGACGAATACAGCCATTTGAAGTAGTAGCGGTTATGAATATGAACTCATTATTTACTGTTTGATTTGTGTAGCTCGTAGGTGATGATATAGGATTATTACCAGAATCAAAGTAAGCAAAGGTTTCATTTAGCCAATTAGGGCTTAGAAGTGATTCAGCTTCGGTCAAGTTAAATAAAGCAAATCCGTCTGTATCAGTATCACATTGACTAAGTAATACTGGTGTAGTGATTACAGGAAGTGGCGCTACTACAATATCAAAAGTGGCCATAGCAAAACAAGAATCATTCTGATTATTAGAAACTCGAGCAGTAATACTTTGTCCGCCGGCATCTGTGTTGTAAAATGAAGACGGCAAAGGATTTGAATTTGATGCTGCGTCACTTAGGTTACCGTGATAGCTTACATTAAATATGGAGGGATCCTGACCATCAAGAATTACTGAATTCAAAGTGAGAAAATCAAAATTTACGAAGCCGTTGATGTCACTTCCATCAATAGAATTATCACAGATAGTATAATCTCCTGGGTTTATAGCGGTTGCTTGAGGAACGATATTTAAAGTAATATCAGTGATTTGAAAGCACGATCTATTATCTATATTATAAATGCGAGCTGTTATTATATCAGATCCATTTACACTAAAAGCCGTTGGATTAGCAATGATATTAACTTCGGCAGTAGCATCAGCATTAGTAGGGTAGTAGTCAATATTATATGTTGAAGCATCTTGGGTGCCAAGCACTATCGTAGATAACTCTGTTAAGTCAATAATTTCAATTCCATCGCTAGAAAGATCATCACAAATATTTTGAGTGGGAACCACATTGGCTATTGGTTGAGCATCTACAAAAAGTGTGATTTGGGTAGTGTCAAAACACGTTGCATTAAAGTTGTTTTGAACTCTAGCAAATAGGGTAGTGCTAGTTGAAGTAAAAGAAATTGTATCAGAGAGCGGCATTACATTATTTATAGCTTCTTGTTCTGTCGCGTGCCAAGTTATAGTGAAGCTAGCGGTGTTTTGAGAGCCTAAGAGGGTACTCGCTGTAAGTGCAGCTAGATTGAACGTCGCAATACCATCATTAGAATCATCATCGCAGACTCTTATTGTGGGAACTGAATTTGCAATAGCTTCATCACTGATGGTTACTGTAAAACTAAATTCTTGTGGGCAAATATCAGGATCTCTAGGGTTTTCGTCATATACAAAGATTGTTGTAGTTGTTGTTATAGGAACCGTCCAGTCTATGAGCGCGGTAGTCATATCTGATTGGAGGCCTGTGAAGTATTGAGGGTTGTTGAGAAAATTTCCCGAAAGAGAAGAGGGGTTTGTAAGAGTGTATGTCTCACAAGCATTTATATCGTCTATGGGGTCTAATTCGGGATTGTTAAGTAGTGTGATGGTTATAACTACATCTATAGGGTCACAATCTCCTATAGCATTATAATTATAAATAAGAGAGGGGTTTGATGTAGGGTCTGTTAAGGGATCAAAAATATTTGTTCCACTATCTAATGGAGGTGTCCATACTCCGCCTTCTGGAGGATTACCATTAAATCTTTGTAGTAGATTGATAGGTCCTGCTTGAAGACAAATTTCAGTAGCAGTGTCTTCTGGGGTTACAGCAAACCCTGAATAATATCCAGCAAATCCTGCAGATTGAAATCCACCGAACAAACCTGCGGCAATTGGCCCGTCTGCAATTATTTGTGCGTCACCACTTAGACCAGTTACATAATAAGTTTCCCAATCTGGCGTGCCGGGATTAGATAGGGCGGTAGAGATGTCTAGTGTATTACCATTTACTGTGACTGTATTTCCTACTCTAGAAGTAATTAAAACATCCCCTGTAAAGTTTTCAAAGTTTCCAGGATATATCTCACGTACGGCGGGAATTAAATCAACAGTGTTTTGAAAAAAACAACTTAAGGGTGGTATGAAATTCATTCCTGGTGTAGCACTCGGGAAGTTATTTCCATTTCCAGCTAGAGGGTCATCATTAGTACCTGATCTGCCTGCTAGCATTTGGTAAACATAAATCGTTTTAGAAGTATCGTTTGTAGTTATGTACATATTTCTATGCTGTACATTACTATCAGGTAAATAATAACTAGGGTTTTCTAAGTGAAGAAAATCTCCTGCATTTGCTATGTTTCCTACGAGATTCCCATTCACATAGATATCTGTATTATCTTGATTTGCTATAACTAAAGGAACCTCTGATGAGTCATTACCACCTCCTCGTATAAGCATATATTCAAAACCTGTAGAACTTTCATCCACAATCTGATCAATCAGCATATCAGAAAATAGATTTGCATATTGACCTTGATAGAAGTTTCCGTTTAAGTTTCCAGAGTTTACAACTATTGGCTTATCAGATTCTAATAACGCTCCTATAAAACCTTCACTATTTGCTATGTTTCCACTATAACCAGATACGACAAAAGTTTCCCCTGTATTGAGGATAGTAGAGGGATTTAAACCATTTTCAAAATTCATATTAACACTATCATAATCAGAAAAAGTTATGTTAGTATTATCATCAGTAGCCATTACACTAGCAAAAAAGCTATGAGATCCATTTGTTTCCAGTAGGCGTGCACTTCCTAATCTAAAGCGTTGTCCCAACGCATCTTCTCCTTTGGCTGTTAAATAACCAGCGTGATTTGTCACAAAGGTTCTAAGACTCACATATACAAGATCATCTGCTTCTACGACAATCCCTTTTCCTTGTATAGCAGTGTTGAGCTGAGTATTATCAACTAGTATGGGAGAATTGTTAGATACATCTATTTCATAAAAAGCTGTAGACCCACTCCAAATTTGGTGAGTAGATAATAAATTCCCGTCACCACTCGAGATGGTTACGGTAATCGGAGTAGTAGCATCACCATTTGGGGTAGATAGATAGATGGTGGCATTTGATATACCCACTCTGGTATGCAAAGGAGGTAGGTAATGTGTGCTACCTAGTTGAGCACTAAGTGATGTAAAGTAACATAGAAATAAAAAAAGTAGCGAGTAGTTTTTGATTTGCATAGCCTTCAGTTGGATGCTGTGAAGCCTTTAAAAATAATAATATTATTTGCTATGTAGCTCTTTGTAAGCTTTTAAATTGTGATTATAGATGCATGTTTATTACGCTTTCGCGAAAGTGGGAGTACTCAAGCATAATTAATACTTAGTACAAGACAGATTTAAAAACAAAAAGTCCTGCTCAAAGAGCAGGACTTTTTAATAAGTGAGATGTATTATTAAATGAGGCTCGCGCCTTACTTTACTTTATTGATTACTGCTTCAAACGCTTCTGGGTGGTTCATAGCAAGATCTGCAAGCACCTTACGGTTAAGCTCGATTCCATTTGCTTTTACTTTCCCCATAAACTGAGAATAAGACATACCGTGCATACGAGCACCCGCATTAATACGAGTAATCCATAATGAACGGAAATTTCTTTTATTCTGACGACGGTCTCTATATGCATAAGACATTGCTTTGTCTACTGCATTTTTTGCTACTGTCCAAACGTTTTTACGTCTTCCAAAGTAACCTTTGGCTTGCTTCATCACCTTTTTTCTACGGGCTCTTTTAGCAACTGAATTTACTGATCTAGGCATAATTTAATGTGTTTTTGTAGCAGGCGGTACACGCTGTATACTCTTTTGTTCTCTCTCTTAAGCGGAGAGAAAGCCATACTCCAGGGTTTAAAAATATTTGTTTTAACCGGTTAAACGGATTACTTAAGATTAAGCATCAATTTAACATTACTCTTATCTGCGTCGTGCACAAGGCCATCATGCGTCAAAGCAAGCTTACGCTTCTTAGATTTTTTAGTCAAAATGTGACTCTTAAAAGCGTGCTTTCTTTTTATTTTACCAGTT
>CAJXSW010000042.1 GCA_913060645.1 uncultured Dokdonia sp.
CGAGATAGGAGTCCGTCTCGTGGGCTCGGAGATGTGTATAAGAGACAGAATTGTAATTGGTTAAAATTAATCAAGAATGACTTATGGATTCGTAAAAATTGGTTGGGTAACTTTTCTAAAAAATCAGATAGTGTTTGTGGCGTTAATATCATGGAATCACTAACGAATATTTTAATGTAGTTGCCGCAAGCTTCAATATGACTTATAGTGTTAAAATTGATCTTGATGATTTTCTTATCACTTTTTACAAATATGTACTCTTGTACATCTTCTTGTTGAGAATTACTGTAGGGTACACTCACCATTGCCATCTTAACTTTATGAATCGCTTGGATAAATCGCTCTAGTGAAAATGGTTTTAATAAATAGTCTGTAACAGATAGTTCAAAACCTTCAAGAGCATATTCTGAGTAAGCCGTTGTAATGATTACTGCTGGTTTTTGCTCCATAGTTTTTAGTAAACTCAAACCTGAGAGCTTAGGCATATTAATGTCTAAAAATAGTACATCAATAGTTTCTTTTTGAAGTGTTTCCATGACTTCAAATGCGTTTTTACAAGAGGCTACTAATTCTAATTGCGGAAGCTCTTGAATATAATTTTCTAATATTTGACGGGCAATTGGCTCATCATCTGCTAGAATACATTTTAGTATGTTCATGTTATAAATGTAGCGTTAATACAATACTAAATAGCTTCTCACTCTTTTGAATTGTTACTTCATGTTTCTCTGGATATATTAATGCCAATCTTTTCTTTGCATTTTCTAATCCAATACCGCTTTTACCTTTCTCTAGATGTTCCTCATTTAATATAGATGTCTCACTTGTATTTACACAACTAAAGGTTATCCTATTGTGTTCTTCTTTTATTGAAATAATAACACTCCCCTTTTCTTTATTTGATACATGTAAATGCTTGAAAGCATTTTCTACAAAAACTATTAATAACATAGGTGCTATTGATACATCATCTAGATTTCCCTTTTTTGTGAGGGATATTTGCGTTGTATTTTCTAATCTGATTTTTTCTAAAGAGATATAATTCTCTAAGTATTCTATTTCCTTGGTAAGCGGTACAAGAGCCTCCTTAGTTTCATATAAACTATAGCGTAACAAGTCTGAAAGTTTCAACATTAAGCTGGGTAGTTTATCAGATTTTATAACAGATAATCCATATAAATTATTGAGGGTATTAAATAGGAAATGCGGGTTTAACTGCGCTTTCAGTAATTTTAATTCCGCTTCTTTTTCTTCTTGTCTTCTTGTAAAACTATCTCTTGCTAATTTCATGGCTATAGCGCAAACAAGTGCTAATATCATGATACCAAAGAAATTCAAAAACATTTCTAATTTAAAATCTCCCTCTATTCCCATTTTAATGAAGAAGACTGCAACTACTGTAAATATGATGGTATTTAATAAGAACAGAAAGATAAATATGAGAAGCTTTTTTCTAAATAAAGGAAGTATAAATAGATTGTTTAGATAGACTGGAGGTGCAAGTAATGCAATAGCAAATAGCGCAGATAATGCTCTATTTTCTGACTGAATACTCGTTAATAAAATCAAGAATAAGAAAAACCATACAAAGAGGTTTTGTACGATTTTGTTATCTATCCAATGGTCTAGTTTTGACATTACACGGAGTTTAAGCCTACTCAAAAATACCACATCATCTTCATAGTATTATTTTAAATGATGAAAGTCGCATTTTCTTATCTGAACATACATTTTATAGTGACAAGCCTCCTTTGTGACTACATCACTTTAATAGAGCCCTTTATCATTCTTATTTTTTAATAGTAATTGATTATAAGAGTTTTGAGGTGTGATTGAGAATAGATGCTCCTTGAGCATGTCATCCTTTTTGATAGTTATACTTATTTAAATAACTACATATAATTAAGACGCGCTAGCAACAATCATAAAACGAAATAACAAATAATATGATGAAACTAGAAATTCAAAATGTATCAAAAAGGTACTCCAAGAATAAGTACGGATTAAAAGACTTTTCTATTACTATTGAGAAAGGCATACTAGGCTTACTAGGTCCTAACGGTGCAGGAAAGTCTACATTACTTAAGATGATAGCCACCGTAAATAAACCTAGTGATGGACGTATTTTATTAAACAAAAATAATATCATTAAAGATCCTAATTATATGCGACAGCAATTAGGGTTTCTGCCTCAAGATTTTGGGGTGTACCCTAATCTTAATGCTTTTGAGTTTCTAGAATATATGGCTGCCATTAAGGGTGTAGGTGGACCTAACTTAAAACCAAGAATTAAAGAGTTGCTAGAAGGCTTAAATCTACAAGAAGCCAGCCATAGGCCTATAGGTGGCTACTCTGGAGGAATGAAGCAACGTGTGGGTATTGCTCAAGTTTTATTAAATAATCCTAAGATTGTAATCTTTGATGAGCCTACAGTGGGACTTGATCCTGAGGAGCGTGTACGCTTTAGAAATCTCATTTCGGATTTAGCAAACGATTGTATTGTGATACTCTCTTCACACATTGTTTCAGACATTGGTACCATTGCAGATAACGTTGCAATTATAAAAAATGGAAGTTTAATTACTCATGGAAACCAAGACCACATCATTGCTACTGTTACCAATAAGGTGTTTGAAATAACAATTAAAATAGAAGAATTAAGTGCTTTCAAATTGCAGCATACCATTGTAAGTACTTCTAGAAAAAAAGCGGACATCAAAGTTCGATTTATTACTGAAAACCCTGTAGAAAGGGCAACTAAAATGGAAGGCAATTTAGAAGATGCCTATTTGTATATAACTAAAAATAATTGATATGTCGCCATTTTTCAATATTATAAAATTAGATTATTTGCAACGCACTAGAAGCTATGCCTTTTTAATAACGCTTTGTGCAAGCCTCGCAATTGCTTACTCTTTTGTTCCTGAGCCAAATTCAAACTATTCTACAATAAGAATTTCTGGATATGTAGGGTACTATAATGCTGCGTGGTTTGGTTATGTAACCGCAATTATGACTAGCTTCTTTCTGTCATTAATTGGTTTTTATTTAATCAACAGTGGTTTAAAAAAAGACATAGAAACAAAAGTTGGTCAAATTATAGCTTCTACTTCTATATCAAATTTTAAGTATCTACTTGCAAAAACACTAAGTAACTTCTTAATACTATCGACCATCGTTGGGGTTGTTTTTATAATGAGTATCATACTCTTTGTGTTATACAATGAAGGATACTCCTTTGAACTATATCAATTTATAAAACCCTATCTGCTCATTACAATTCCAACTATGTTTTTGATTTCAGTAATAGCAGTTGTGTTTGAAGTGTTTTTAGGTAGATTTTCGGTCTTACAGAATATAGGGTACTTCTTCCTGTTTTCTGCACTAATCACCTTTACACCTATAAATGAATCTCAATTTAACTATGATTTGTTTGGAAGTAAAATAGTCATTCATCAATTAGAAGAAATGGTGAGAGAGCTTACAAATACTGATGAAAACTCAAACTTAAGTATTGGATATATACTAAGTGATATTGATTCGTCTAAAAAATTCGTTTTCAATGGAATGGACTTTTCTATGTCCTTTATCATAAGCCGATTCATTTGGGTGGTTTTAGGCTTTATAATCATTGCCATAATCTCACCATTTTTTCATCGATTTAATATGGGGAATCTTAAGTCTACAAAGAAGCTTAACAACTTCACAGAAAATGAGATCAGTAGTAAAAATATAAATTTATTAAAACTACCCAAAGCACAAATCAATTACAGCATTCTTCCTTTAATAAAAACAGAGGTGATACTCTTATTTAGAAAAGGTAAAAAATGGTTGTGGGTTGTTAATCTTCTTGGGATGCTGCTATTAGTCGTATTGCCTTTCAAAGTTTCTCATCAAATAGTTTTACCAGTTCTTTGGTTTTTACAAGTTAGTAGATTGTCTGATTTAACAGCTAAAGAGATCACAAATAATCTTTCTCATTTTGTATCTACTTCTTATAAACCTATAGGGAGATTACTACTTTCTCAAGTAAGTGCCGCAGTTGTTTTAATGCTACTTCTCGCCTTTCCTCTAATAATTCGTTTAGGATTATTGATAAATTTTAGAGGTATGCTAGCGATTATTTTCGGAGGTGTTATCGTTGTTATGGTTGCTGTCTTATTAGGTATTATATCAAAAGGGAAAAAGCTATTTGAAGTGCTCTTCTTTATGATTACTTATGCAAATATCAATCTACTTTCGTTTGTTGATTACTTTGGTGCACTTAAACATCATAGATCATATGTAATACAACTTGCAGTTCTAGGACTTCTTCTATTATGTGCTAGTTTGTTGATTAAAAAAAATCAATTGGATAACGACTGACAATAATTATCAACTAGAATTGTTAATCTGTTTTTACAGTTTGTAAACTCTGAGACAATCACGACTTTATATAGCCTTTAATGATAGATGATCTGGTCATACTATTTTTAAGGAAAAGTACCGCTTTCGCGAAAGCGAAAAAATATATGCAAACCAAATCAACATCATCTTTATATAAGATACTGTAACTATACTCCTATTGTAATTTTATGATTATATAGTTGCTTATTGTTAAACCTATCCCAAATTCAAACCTTACCGAGAACCGTACGAGAAGCTGCTGCGTTATATATGTAAATCTATATAACACAAACACTAAACAATTATGAAAACAGTAAACGTATTATCAATGGCACTTTGTGCAGGACTTTTATCACTTGCATCATGTGAAGGTTCAAAAAATGTAGGAAAAGAAGAAGCAGCAGATCAAAATGAGATGATGGATGATAAGTTGTCTCAAGTGGAGGATATGATGGACGATAAAATGTCTGAGGGTGAAGATATGATGGATGAAATGACAGTGATGGTAGGTGGTGCAGCAATGTATCCTTCTAAAAATATTGTTGAGAATGCTGTAAACTCTAAAGACCATACTACCCTAGTTGCTGCTGTAAAAGCTGCAGGCCTTGTAGAAACTTTACAAGGAGAAGGTCCATTTACAGTTTTTGCACCAACAAACGCTGCCTTTGAGAAGCTTCCAGCAGGAACAGTAGCAACACTACTTAAGCCAGAAAGTAAAACAGCTTTACAAGGTGTACTTACGTACCATGTAGTTGCAGGAAAATTTGATGCAGCTGCTATCATGAGCGAGATCAAAAAGAACAACGGTACAGCAACTTTTACAACTGTGAACGGTGGTAAACTAATGGCTTCTGTAAAAGGAACATCAGTAGTTCTTATGGATCAAAACGGAAACAGCTCTACAGTAACTATTGCAGATGTAATGCAGTCTAACGGTGTGATACACGTAGTAGATACAGTGGTTTTACCAGCTAAATAATTATAAGAATACCCAACTTGAAAAGCGTCAACTGTAAATTACAGTTGGCGCTTTTTTTATTTCAGCTTTTTTATGCGGTAAATCACTCGTATTAAAAGAGCTAGCTTCATGAATTGGAGATTGTGAATATCTATTGTTGTTTTTTACTTTTTCGCCTTGAGCTAACCCCTATTTTTGGCAACCTTAAAATAAAAGAGATATGAGTGCAACTTGGTATGAGTGCAAAGTAAAGTATAGAAAATTTGATGAGGCATCTGGAACTCAAAAGGTAAAAACAGAGCCTTTTCTAGTAGATGCAATATCATATACAGAAGCAGAAAGTAGAATAACGCAAGAAATGGCTGCCTACTTAAGTGATAGCGAAGAAATCAAAATCACAAACATAAAAGTAGCAAACTACGCAGAGATACATCCGTTTGAAAACTCAGATAGATGGTTTAAATCTCGTGTATCACTCATTGCTTATGATGAGGAAAGTGGTAAAGAGCGTAAGACTAATCAATATTTGCTTGTACAAGCAAATGATGTGAAGGAAGCCTTTGATAACACTGTTGTCACTATGAAAGACACGATGGGTGAATATACAATTCCAGCAGTTTCTGAATCACCTATTATGGATGTATTCCCATACTTTTCTGGTGAGGAAGAAGATCTACAGCGTCTAGAGGAGTTTACTAGAATTAAAGATTCTGTTCCTGTAGATTATAGCGAAAACAAGGAGCAAGCCATGGCAGACTCGCTCGTTACCGAAGAAGAATAGATTAGACGATTTTACATAAAATCTACTATAAAGAGGCTGTTTATATACTTATAGGCAGCCTCTTTATTTTTAATAACACATGCATTCCATAACTGCAGTAAGACCCACGCGGGATGAGTATCTTTGCTAGATTACTATATAACTGTTTTACGTAGTTATTAAATAAGAAGAATATGATTCCAAAACTTCATTACATATCGCAAGGAAGCTCACTCAAAGAGCACATAGAACATATACAAAAAGCATGTAATGCCGGAGCTGAGCTCGTGCAACTCCGTGTAAAAGATTGTTCTCAAAAAAAACTGCTTGCCATTGCACAAGAAGCTAGAGAGATTACCGCTCATTTTCAAACGCGATTAATTATTAATGATGATTATAAACTTGCCAAAGAGGTTAAAGCAGACGGAGTACATCTAGGAGGTACAGATGCCTGCCCTATCACTGCTAGGAAGCACTTATACACTTGGCAAATAATAGGTGGCACGGCACATACTTTACAAGATTGTGAGACACTTATTGAGAAGCAAGTAGATTATATAAGTCTAGGGCCTTTCAGCACTACTACCACAAAAGAAACTACAGCAAGCACGCTGGGTGTTTCTGGTTATAAAGCAATTATAGAAGAACTGGGTACCACTACTCCTATTCTTGCCGTGGGAGGCATCACACTTGATGATGTTACAAAAATTTTGGAGGCTGGTATAGTTGGTATTGCCGTTTCAAAAGCGATAACGACAGATTTTAATAGCATTCGCTCGTTTAATGAGTTGCTCAGTGCTTCTTCTACACAAGAGCAGCGACACACTTTTAAATAAGCGTTAGTTACCAGTAATATGCGTTACGCATTATAGGTACGCTTTCGCGAAAGCATAAAAAGTCCATAACAACAAAAAGCCCATCTAAATAAATAGATGGGCTTTTTTAAAAACTTAAAGTATGTATTAGATAACTTTTACGTTTACTGCGTTTAAACCTTTGTTACCTTCTTGAAGATCAAATTCAACTTGGTCACCCTCGCGAATCTCATCGATTAATCCTGAAATGTGTACAAAGTGGTCTTTTTCAACACCTTCTTCTGTAATAAAACCAAATCCTTTGGTATCGTTGAAAAATTTTACTGTTCCGTTACTCATAATAATATTTATTTAATAATTAGTAATCGATATTCAATTACTCCACAAAAATACGACTTTTAATTACCAATCTATAGGGAAATAGTCTTTTAAAAATTTTCCAGACCAATGTTTACCTGTATTGATACCATCAATAAGTGGGTCCATCACCCTAGCAGCACCGTCTACGATGTCTAATGGTGGTTGAAAATCATGTACTTCTACTTTCTTTTTTGATAGCTCTGCAGGGTCCTCATCTGTCACCCATCCTGTATCTACCGCATTCATATAGATACCAGACTTAGCAAAAGTGGCAGAAGACGTGTGTGTAAGCATGTTTAATGCTGCCTTTGCCATATTAGTATGTGGATGTCTATCCTCCTTTTTAAAACGGTGAAACTTACCTTCCATTGCAGATACATTAATGATATGCTTTTGTCCAGTATCTTCTTTCATCATTAGATTAGACAAGCGATTACATAACACAAATGGCGCCACAGCATTTACAAGTTGTACTTCTACCATCTCTGTAGTTTCTATCTCGCCCAGCTTTAAACGCCAGCTATTAGTCTTACGTAAATCAACTTGTTGCAAATCTGCATCTAGTTTTCCTTCTGGAAAGACTTCGCTAGTTTGTAACGAATTATCAAAACTATAAGGAATCTGAGAAAGCTCTGCCGAGTTGCGCAGTCCTATTCCTGGCTCAGGTCCATGCCAAGTAACTGGCAATACATTATTCTTGCTAGTTTTTGCAGTACTCACACTTAAGTCTGATAACTCCTGCAAGCAGGTAATGTGATCTTGTAAGAGTGGTTGTGCGAGCTTAGGAAGTTGATCAACGGGTAGTTTTTCATTTTCCATTAAGTGGAAATAGAATCCAGATGGCCTACGCACCGTTTGTGCCGCATTATTAATTAGTATATCTAGCCTATCGTACTTCTGCTCTATATAATTACAAAATATCTCTACACTGGGTATATGACGTAAGTCAAGACCATGGATGTGCAAGCGATCACTCCAGTCACCATAATCTTCTTCCTTTGCATATCGTATTGCGCTATCTGCAGGGAAACGTGTGGTTGCCACGACCGTCGCACCAGAACGCAATAGCATGAGAGTTATATGATAACCTATTTTTAATCTTGAGCCTGTTATTACAGCTACTTGCCCGTTTAAATCGGTTGTTTGAAAGCGTTTCGCATAATTAAGATCACCACATGAAGTACACATGGTGTCATAAAAGTGGTGCAGCTTTGTATACACTGTTTTACACACGTAACAATTTCTTGGAGACTCAAGTTCTGGAGTATCTTCTGGAATTGCAGCTGCGCCAAGTAACTTAGGTGCTACAAAAAGCGAAGCTTCTCTAGCAGAGCGTATTCCTGTGGTTTTACGAGCGTGCTTATCTCTAGTAATCATCTTACGTTTAGCAGCCTTCTTGGCGTCTTTCCTCCTACGCTGAAACTCATCTCGATTAGGACGAGATAACATTCCTGAAGCTTTGAGAAGCTCTGTACGCTGTTCTTCTGGAAGCTCAAAAAGCTGATTTGTATCGGCTACTAGTTGCTGCAATGTATTAATACATGCATCAATTTCTTGTTGAGAGAGACTTTTATCTTGGGCGTTTTTACTTTGATCTTCGGGCATAATGAACTGCAAACAGATTTTTTGCAAAGGTAATTATACTCTTTTGACCTTTTCTTTAAAAATGGGTGTTATATTATGTATTTCGGTTACGCTTTTGCGAAAGCTTTGAGAATCCTTAATACTACGCACTTTAAAATCT
The DNA here is from genome assembly GCA_913060645.1 of uncultured Dokdonia sp. Taxonomy (GTDB): domain Bacteria; phylum Bacteroidota; class Bacteroidia; order Flavobacteriales; family Flavobacteriaceae; genus Dokdonia. Next base: position 9,024 of record CAJXSW010000042.1, read on the forward strand.
CACAAAAAAGTATATTCGCGCCATGTGGATGTATTTAGGCTTACTGGCCGCACTTTTTCTTGGATTACACAACTTAGCAAAGAAACATGCTGTACAAGGTAACGAGGTGTTACCAGTATTGTTATGTACACTCTGCGCTGGTTTTGTATTAATACTGCCATTTTTTATAGGTTCAAGATTTTTTCCAGAATACACTCAAGAAATAGGGTTTTACATCACTCCTATTCCGTGGAGAACACATGGTTTTATCATTATCAAATCCATGATTATGACTGCCTCATGGATTCTAGCATATCAAGCCTTAAAGCACCTCCCTATCACCATAGTCACTCCTATACGATCTGCTGGACCGTTTTTTACATTTATAGGAGCCATTTTTATTTATAGAGAACAACCTAATGCACTACAATGGGTGGGTTTCTTTGTGATTATTCTATCAGTAATTCTGTATGCAAATATTGGTAAGAAAGAAGGGATTCACTTTAGAAAAAACAAATGGATTTTTGCAATTGTAGGTGCTACTTTTTTAGGAGCCTCCAGCGGATTGTACGACAAGTTCTTAATTCAGAATCTGGTGCTTAATCCACAAACGTTGCAGTTTTGGTTTTGTTGGTATACTATTTTGATGTTACTAGTAATACTCTCAATTACATGGTTTTCTAAAGCCGAAAAAAGAAGTGCATTTACCTTTAGGTGGACGATTATTGCCGTAGGTATCTTGTTACAAACCGCCGATTATTTTTACTTCAAAGCACTGCAGGATCCAGATGCGCTTATCATGTTACTCTCGGCAATAAAACGTAGCCAACTTATAATAGCAGTAGTTATTGGTGGACTAGTGTTCAAGGAAAAGAATAAGCGCAAGAAATTGGTTCCGCTCGCAGGTATATTAATTGGCGTCTTCCTCATTTTGTATTCTTAGTAAGCTGCCGTTCGCCATAACTAACTTATAATATTCCATAGATAATTTTTCATCATAAATAATTTGTATCCTTTTTACGCTTTCGCGAAAGCGTAACATCCCACCTACTCGCCTTCCTGATTATTCAACGTGCTTTAGGTAAAACATGAATATTATTTCACTTGCAGCTATCAAATTAAATGTTTGTTAAAAAAGAATGAATGTTCATTTTTGACACTACCTTTGCAGCAGCAATTAAATAACATGGCAAAACTTCAAAAAAGTATAGATAAACGTAATGCGCTTGTAAAGGCGACCATAGAGCTTGTAAACAATAATGGTTTTCACGCTACACCTATGAGTAAAATTGCCAAAATGGCAAGCGTTTCTCCTGCCACTATCTATCTTTATTTTGAAAATAAACAAGACCTTGTTAATAAAACTTATATAGAAGTTAAGGCGTCATATACAGAGTATGCATTTGCATCTTATGATGCTTCGCTCCCAGTAGAGTCAGGTTTTGAATACATCTGGAAACGTATTGCAGATTTTAAATTAAAGGAATGTGAGAAAGCAATGTTTCTTGCACAGTGTGATAACACTCCTATGATTGATGAGGAAAGTAGACAAGAAGGAATAAAACATTTACAACCTCTACTCGACTTATGGGAACGTGGCAAAAAAGAAGGAATTATTAAACCATTATCCGATTTTATATTATACGCATATGCTATTAATCCGCTTTCATTTTTAATGATGACTCAAAAGCGAGGAGCATTTCAATTAGACAAAACTCACTTGGAAGAAGCTTATCAATCTGCCTGGAGTAGCATTAAAGTATGTCAATAAAAACAACAAGAAACCAAATAATAAAAACATGGAATTACTAGATAAATTAAACTGGAGATATGCCGCAAAGGCAATGAATGGAGAAAAAGTAGCCGAAGATAAAATTGAAAGAATTTTAGAAGCTACAAGACTTGCTCCTACTTCAAGCGGACTTCAACCTTTTGAGGTTATGGTGATTAAAAACCAAGATATAAAAGAACAAATAAGACCTGTAGCTTGGAATCAGTCTGTAATTACAGATTGCTCACACTTATTAGTCTTTGCAGCTTGGGACACTTATACACCAGAAAGAATTAACTATATGTTTGATCTTACTAATGATATAAGAGGATTTAAAAATGAAGGTTGGGAAAACTACCGCCAAATGTTACTAGACTCTTACCCACAAAAGGATGAGCAAGAAAACTTTGAACACGCTGCAAGACAAGCATATATTGCATTTTCGCACGCAATTATAGCTGCTGCTTACGAGAAAGTAGATGCAACCCCGCTAGAAGGTTTTGATGCTACTGAGGTTGATAAAATTTTAGGCTTACGCGAAAAAGGATTACGTAGTGCGGTACTACTTCCTTTAGGCTACAGAAAAGAAGATGAAGACTGGCTAGTAAATCTTGTAAAGGTGAGAAAACCTATGGAAGATATGGTAACTGTAATTGACTAAAAAATAGATAGCGATGACTAAAAGTATATTATTAAAAAGTAGACCAGAAGGAACACCATCTTTATCAAATTTTGAGTTTGTTACAGATGAGTCAGCGCTTACTGCTGGTAAGGGTGAAATCTTGGTAGAGGCAGCATATGTTTCTGTAGATCCCTATTTAAGAGGTAGGATGAGTGATGCAAAATCATATATTGAGCCTTTTGAAATAGGCAAGTCTATTCACTCTGGTGTAGTTGCAAAAGTAACAGCATCAAATAATGACGCTTTTAAGGAAGGTGATTATGTTTCTGGAATGCTCGATTGGTCTACTGCTCAAGTGCACACTGGAGAAGGCTTACTTAAAGTAGACCCATCAAAAGCTTCATTAAGTGCATACTTAGGTATCTTAGGAATGACTGGACTTACAGCTTTTTTAGGTTTACATGAGATAGGAAAACCTGTAGCAGGAGAAACTCTTGTAGTTTCTGGTGCTGCAGGAGCAGTAGGAAGCGTTGTAGGACAAATTGGAAAGATTTTAGGATTACGCGTAGTAGGTATTGCGGGAACTGATGAGAAGGTTACAATGCTTAAAGACAAATTTGGCTTTGACGCAGCTATCAATTATAACACTACAGATGATATGGCGGCGGCAATAAAAGCTGCAGCGCCAGATGGTGTAGATGTTTACTTTGACAATGTAGGTGGTCCTATTTCTGACGCAGTGCTCGTAAATATTAATCGTTTTGCAAGAATGATTATTTGTGGAGCAATCTCTGTGTACAACAATACAGAAATACCTATGAGTATGAGTGTACAGCCATTTTTAGTTAAAAATAGCGCACTAATGCAAGGCTTTATTGTCTCAAACTATGCAGAGAAATTTCCTGAGGCTATGAAACAACTGGCTACTTGGTTATCTGAAGGTAAACTTACATACACTGAAACAGTAGTAGAAGGTTTTGAAAATATCCCAACGGCTTTTATCGATCTGTTTGAAGGTAAAAACAAAGGAAAAATGATCGTAAAGATCTAAGAAATATTGAAAGAAAAAAGAAAAAGAAAAGTACGATGAACAATTTTGAATTTAAGAATCCGACTAAAGTCATCTTTGGAAAGGATACGATTGCAAAGCTGAGTGAAGAAATTCCTGCAGATGCCAAGGTGCTATTATTATATGGTGGTGGAAGTATCAAGAAAAATGGAATTTATGACCAAGTAAAAACAGCGTTATCAAATGTAAATGTTACTGAGTTTGGTGGAATACCTGCAAATCCTGAGTATGCAGTACTTATGGAAGCACTTAAGGTAATCAAGGACAAAGAAATAACATATTTACTTGCTGTGGGTGGTGGATCTGTAATTGATGGAACTAAGTTTTTATCTGCAGCAGCTCTTTATGATGGAGATACGCCTTGGGATATTCTTACACAGAATATCAAAACTGAGAAAGGAATGCCTTTTGGAACAGTATTAACACTACCAGCTACAGGATCTGAGATGAACTCAGGATCTGTAATTACGAGAAAGGAAACGCAAGAGAAGCTTGCTATGGGAGGTCCTGGATTATTTCCAGTATTTTCTATCTTAGATCCGCAGGTAATTACTTCTATTCCAGAACGCCAACTAGCAAATGGCCTTACAGATGCATTTACTCACGTTCTTGAGCAGTATATGACCTATCCTATAGGAGCACGTTTACAAGATCGTTTTGCTGAGAGTATCTTACAAACATTAATCGAGGTAGCTCCTAATGTTATTAAAGACCCAACAGATTACAAAGCCGCAGCAGATTTTATGTGGAGTTGTACCATGGCTCTTAATGGATTGATCCAAAAAGGAGTGCCTACAGACTGGGCAGTACATGCCATTGGTCATGAACTTACAGCAATGTTTGGTATAGATCACGCACGCACGCTAGCAGTTATTGCTCCTAGTCACTATAAATTCAATTTTGAAGCTAAGAAAGAGAAATTGGCTCAATATGCAGAACGTGTATGGAATGTAACAGAAGGTAGTATAGATGACAAAGCTTATGCTGCTATCGAAAAGACAGAGGCTTTCTTCAAAGAATTAGGAATAGATACTAAGCTCTCAGATTACACAGGAGATTACGAAGGAACTGCTGAGAAAATTTCTAAGCGATTTACAGATCGTGGATGGGAAGGATTAGGAGAACACCAATCACTAACTCCCGATAATGTGGAGAAAATAGTCAAAATGGCTTACTAATAACAATTATGAAGATTATCCAATCACTAGCACTTGTGCTAACTATTATAACAGCAACAAGCTGTAAGGAATCAAACACAAAAACAACTTCTGAAAAAGTTTCGGAAGTAACAACAGAAACCAAAAAAGAAAAAGAAATGAACGTTTTATTTGTATTAACATCACACGACCAACTAGGAGACACTGGAAAGAAAACAGGATTTTGGGTAGAAGAATTTGCTGCGCCATATTACTCGTTACTTGACAAAGGTGTAAACATTACAATCGCAACTCCAAAGGGAGGAGCTGCACCTATAGATCCAAGTAGTGACTCTCCAGACGCTGCAACAGAGGCTACAGAGCGTTTTGACAAAGACGAAACTGCAAAAAACCTTATCGCAAATACAAAAGTGCTTGCAGATATGAATGCAGATGATTTTGATGCTGTATTTTACCCAGGAGGTCACGGACCATTATGGGATCTTGCAAATGACGCAAAGTCTATCGCACTTATTGAAAAATTTAATAGTCAAGATAAGCCAGTTGCTTTCGTATGTCACGCTCCAGCTGCATTAAAAGATGTAAAAGGAACTGATGGAAATCCATTAGTACAAGGGAAAAAAGTAACAGGATTTACTAACACTGAAGAAGAGGCTGTACAACTTACTGAGGTAGTACCTTTCTTAGTAGAAGACATGCTAACTAAAAACGGTGGTATCTATTCTAAAAAAGAAGATTGGGCTGCATATGCAATCCAAGATGGAAACCTTATTACAGGACAAAACCCAGCTTCATCAGAACTAGTTGCAGATAAATTATTAGAGAGCATCAAGTAATTGATTTCATTCTAAAAAGTAAAAGGGTTGCCGTATGGCAACCCTTTTTTATGCGGTAAAGTGTGATAATCTTTAATTTGTTTGCTGTAGAAGGGTTACGCTTTCGCGAAAGCGTAAAACTATAATACATCGTTACTATCTCCTACTCTGCCTTTCTGAGGACCTCAAGGGGAGAACTGCGCAATACACCTCCTATATTACTGAGGCCAATGAACACAACCAATAACGTGATGCCAGGCAGAAATACTAAGAATGGGATTAATGATGGGACAAATGGCTCTTTAAAGACAAATATTGCTAGCATCAAACTACTCACTAATGCCAGTAAGATCCCAACTAAACTACCCAAAACACCTAAAAAGAAGTATTCAAATGCCGAAATCTTAAGAATCTGCTTATTTTTTGCACCCAAGGTTCGCAGTAGTATGCTTTCTTTAATGCGTTGATATTTACTCGTGCGCACAGAACCTATAAGTACGATGATACCTGTAAGAATACTAAAGAATGCCATAAAATTGATTATCCACGAGACTTTGCTCAAGATATCTTCCACCACATTATAAACCTGTCTTAAATCAATAATAGAGACGTTAGGAAATGCCGTGACTAAATCCCGCTGTAATCCCGCCGATTTTTCTTTAGTATCTGCATACGTAGTTAACACATTAAATTGAGGGGCATTCTCAAGTACACCCTTTGGAAAAACGATGGAGAAATTGAGTTGTAATCGTGCCCAATCAACCTTGCGTATACTTCCCACGGTAGTTTCCATAAGCACGCCTTGTACATTAAATACAATAGGATCACCTACAGTCACATTTGCATCATCTGCAAGATTATCAGAAATGGAAATTTTTACAGGTTCGTTAGGTGCTCTAGCGTCTATCCACTCCCCTTCCACAATTTCTTCTGAAGCTATAAGCTCATCCCTGTAAGTAGTTCTAAACTCATGGTTGAGAATCCACTTACGTATTTGTGCGGTACTATCTGTACGTAAGGTGTTTACTAGAATTCCATTAATACTGTGCATACGCATAGTCACTAGCGAAATATTATCAACAACTTGTAAATCATTAGTTTTGAAAGTAGTGGCTACCTCCTCAACTTGATCTGGCTGGACGTCTAGCGTAATGATATTTGCACTATCCGAGGTGTTACCTACTTCCGTTTTGGCAAGTAGAATGTCCTTTGTAAAATAAAGTGTACTTATTAAAAAAGTGCCTAAACCTATGGCTACCATCAATACTAAGGTTTGATTATTAGGTCGGTATAAATTGAGTAGACTCTGGCGCATGGTGAATGATGCTTTCTTAGGGAAGTATTTCTTAACGATGAGCATCGTACCTCTTGCTACTCCAGCTAAAACAGCAAATGTCACGACAACACCGCCTACAAAAGCGAGCGCAAATAGACCATCCTTTAATAACCAAAAGGAAAATAAATATAGTGATACCAAAATGAGTCCTACGACCACTAATCTAGCTTTTGCACTTTCTTGATTAGATGTTTCAGTCACTCTTAACACATCTAATGGAGACACATACCAAGTACGAATAAGTGGTAATAGCGCAAATAACACAGACATACATAAACCAAGTAATACTCCCATGATGAGTGGCTGTATGGAAATATTTATAGTCACATCAAAAGGTAAAAACTCTTGCAGGATATAAGGGAATAACTCTTGTAGACCTGCGCCTATGATGGTGCCTATGATTCCACCTATTAACCCTATGCCAGCTATTTGTATCAGAAAAATCAAGAAACTCTGTTTTCTAGATGCTCCCATACACTTTAAAACAGCGATGGCTTTCAGTTTTTCTTTGATATAGATGTTTACAGAACTAGCGATACCTACGCATCCCAATAAAAGTGCTATAAATGCTGCAAGGTTGAGAAATGCTCCTACATTCTCGTATCGCTGTCCTAATCGTGCGCTGGTGCTTGTATGCGTATCTATATCTGCATTTTCTAATTTGAGAATAGGATCTATGCTTTTTTCTAAAGCTTCAAGATTTATGGAAGGCGCTTTATAAAAAAATTGATATTCTTTACGACTACCAAACTGCAATAGCTCCGTCTCTGCCATAAAACGATTAGGGATTATTACGGGCGGTGCAACAGAACTTGATACGGCACTACTTCCTGGCATAGATATTAACTCCCCAATGATAGGCAACGTGATCGCTCCTACTTTGATAGAATCTCCAGGAACCACACTGTACTGTAACATAAGTGTAGCGTCAACGAGAGCTCCGCCATTAACCTGATAACTAGTTCCTGCGTTTACAGGATTAGTTTGCATGGATCCATAAAATGGAAAATCACCTTCTAAACCTCTTACTCGTACCAGTTTTGTTCCTCCATTTTTAGGAAACGCAATCATAGATACAAAGTTCACCTCTGATGCATCTGGTTGAAGCGAGTCTATGATAGCTTGAGCACGCTCGCTTGGAGCTTGTCTACTGTCAATGATATAATCTGCCCCCATGAGGGTTTTTGATTGTCGCTTTATATTTTCTGTGAGATTCTGGCTAAATAGCTGAATGGAAACCACCGCTGCAATTCCCAATATGATGGAAGCCATAAAGAGCAACAAACGCACTTTACTTGCTTTGGCATCTCGCCATGCCATTTTAAACAACCAACTTGCAGCTGCTCTTCTAATTAATTTTTGATTATTCAAGATACTGTGGTACGTTCGTTAGTTAAAATTTGACCTCCTTTTAATCGTAAGATTTGTTGAGTTCTATTTGCTAGGTCTAAGTCGTGTGATATAATCACTAAGGTAGTTCCGGCACTTTTGTTTAATTCAAAAAGAAGTTTTATCACTTTTTCGCCAGTTTCCTCGTCTAGATTTCCCGTAGGTTCATCTGCAAATAGTATGGATGGTTTATTCACAAAGGCTCGTGCAAGTGCAACACGCTGTTGCTCTCCACCAGAAAGCTGTGAAGGATAATGATCTATGCGATCAGCTAGACCTACCTGCTCCAGTAGTTCCTTTGCACGTTTAGATGCGTTCTTGTCTCCCTGAAGTTCAAGAGGAACACTAACGTTCTCTATGGCGGTAAGTGTGGGTAGTAATTGAAAATTCTGGAAGATAAAACCTACCTCTTTATTGCGTAACGCAGCTCTCTCATCTTCGTTTAACGTACTTAAGTCATGACCACACAACTCAACTGTACCTGCAGTAGGCTGGTCAAGACCTGCACATAACCCTAGTAAGGTAGTTTTACCACTACCCGACGGACCTATTATAGAAAAGGTTTGTCCTTTTTCTACCTCAAAATTGATATGCTGTAACACGGTGAGCTCTTTTGATCCGCTTGTATAGGTTTTTTGTAGCCCGCTTATGTTTAATATCTTTGACATTCTTTCTTAAATAAATACTACTAATTATGTTCCCTATAAAATTAATACAATGCTTCCTAAAAAGACAGCAGACTCTAAGATACCTTTGCCTATATCTATGTGTTGTTATTATGACGACTAGCATTGTTTCTTGTAACAATAATGCTTCAAAAAAGGCAGAATTTAGCAAAGAACCAGACACCACCATTGCAACAAGTCAGGAAGAGGCTAGCAAATCAAAGAAAACACTTCTCTTCTTTGGAGATAGTATTACTGCAGGTTACGGGCTGGATGACACTAATGACGCCTATCCAGCACTGATACAACAAAAAGTTGATAGTCTCGACTTAGATTATGAAGTTGTAAACTCAGGTTTAAGCGGAGAAACTAGTGCAGGTGGTCGAAGCAGGATAGATTGGATCCTCAACCAACCTATTGATGTATTTGTACTTGAACTTGGAGCAAACGATGGCTTACGAGGCGTTGCTGTAGAAGAAACCAGAAAAAATCTTCAAGCTATTATTGATGCTGTACGTGCCAAAAGTCCGTCTACTACTATTGTTCTTGCTGGAATGCAACTGCCTCCTAATTTTGGAGAAGTGTATACATCTAATTTCAAAAACATGTTTTTAGAACTTGCTACCTCAAATGATATAAGCTTGATTCCTTTTATTTTAAAAGACGTGGGCGGTATTAAAGCACTCAATCAAAGTGATGGAATTCATCCTACAGAAGAAGGTCATGAGATTGTCGCCGAAACTGTCTGGGATACTCTTGAGGGACTTCTTATAAAGAAGTAATAAATAGTACTGATTATCAATTATTTGAAAATATAAGTTTCTAATAATATTATCTATAGCATCTTTTCGTTATAAAACGCACCGTTGCGTTAAAACACTCTTATCACCTTCTTAAAATACCATTAAGACCTATGGTAAAGCTGTAAAGTCCACTTAATTTTATAAAAAACAAAATTATGGAACTTACAAATAAGACAATAATCATAACTGGAGCATCAAGTGGTATAGGAGAAGCAACTGCGCACAAACTAGCATCACACGGTGCAAATGTGGTATTAATGGCTCGTAGTGAAGATAAACTAAAAGAGTTACAAAAATCAATTACCGATAATGGTGGAAAGGCAATTGTAGCAGCAGGAGATGTAACAAGCAAGGATGACTTTGATAAAGGTGTTGCGACTGCAGTAAAAGAATTTGGAAAAGTAGATGGCCTCATCAATAATGCAGGCTTAATGCCTCTATCGTTTGTAGAAAAACTCAAAACAGATGAGTGGATGCAAATGGTAGATGTAAATATTAAAGGAGTATTAAATGGAGTTGCAGCCGTTTTACCGGAACTTAAAAAGAATAAAGGAGGGCATATTATAAATATATCTTCAATGGCAGCACATCGTTATTTCCCTGGTGGAGCTGTGTATTGCGCTACAAAAAGCGCTGTAAAGATGTTTTCTGAAGGATTACGTCAAGAGCTAGCTCCAGAATATGGAATTAACGTTACCTCTATCGAGCCAGGTGCCGTAAGTACTAGCCTAACTGAAACAATCACAGATGAGGATGTTAAGGAAATGATGGAAGAAATGCAAGAAATGACAACCTTAGAGTCTGAAGATATTGCAAACGCTATTTACTACTCATTGAGTCAGCCAGCACGTGTAAATATTAATGATGTGTATATCGTTCCTAGCGAGCAGAAATAGGCTCATTTAAGAATTAAATTAGAAATATTGTAGGGTATGCTTTCGCAAAAACATACCCTATTTTTTTTACCAAATTTCAATACGCTCGTCCTTGGTTTTAAAGTTCTCTTGTCCTTCAGTAACGTCAAAAGCTTCGTAAAAAGGCGTAAAGTTCATAAGAGGACCATTTACACGCCACATAGGTGGTGAGTGTGGGTCTGTAGCAACATAGTTACGCAAATACTCATCTCTTGTCTTTACTCTCCATATGCGAGCTACAGACATGAAAAATCGCTGATTAGGAGTGTAACCTCCTATTGATACAGTGTCTTTTCCCTGCTCCGTCATTTTAAAAGCATCGTATGCAATTGCAATTCCGCCATTATCTGCAGTATTCTCACCTACTGTGAGTGCTCCTTTAAGGTGTACACTATCTAACACAGTAAAAGAGTCATACTGTTCGATAATTTGCTGAGTCTTTGCTTTAAATTTTTTGTAGTCGTCATCCGTCCACCAGTTTGTTACATTTCCATCTTTGTCATACTGCGCTCCTTGATCATCAAAAGCATGAGTAAACTCATGACCTATTACCATACCAATACCTCCATAATTTACAGCATCGTCTGCATAAAGGTCAAAATACGGCGGCTGTAATATTCCTGCAGGAAACACAATTTCGTTGAGTGATGGGTTATAGTATGCTGTTACTGTGGACGGAGTTGTTCCCCATTCATCACGATTCGGTGCCTTGTTCAATTGTTTAAGTTCATAGTTGTAACTATCTTTACGTAAGGCTACTACGTTTTCAAAAAACTGCCCTCTATCGATTGACACATTATACTCACGCCATACATCTGGATAGCCTATTTTCTTATTGATCGCATACAACTTCTCTTTAGCTTTTACTTTGGTACTATCACTCATCCATGCTAGGTTTTCAATGCGAACTTCAAGTGCGCTTTGAAAATTATTTACAAGCTCCAGCGCTCTCTTTTTAGCATCCTCATTAAAGTAGCGCTTAACGTATAATTGTCCTAATGCAAACCCTATTTGCCTGTCTACATTACGCACCATGCGTTTAGATCGAGATTGTTGCTCAGACTGTCCAGAAATCACCTTAGTATATGCAAATGCAGCATCTTGAAAAGGAGTGCTCAACATAGTATCATGACTACTTATAGAATGAGCCTTGAGATACAATTTCCATTGCGCTAGTGGCACACTTGATAACATACTATTTAATGCATCATAGTATGCAGGCTGTCTAACGTCTAGAGAGTCTACGCTTGCTCCTAAGTTTTCTAGCATTTTTGGCCAACCTATAGCAGCTTGTTTAGCTGCTAGATCTTCCACAGAAAACTTATTGTAATTATCCTTTATGACTCTGCGCTCGATACGTGTTTTATGAGCGCTCGCAAGTTGTTGTTCAATGCTGTATACTGTTTCCGCTTTCGCGAAAGCGTTATCTTCACCCACTAATTCAAATATGGTAGCTAGGTACTTTTTATAAGCCTCTTGTATAGCTTTTGAAGAGCTATCTTCATTGAAATAATAATCACGGTCAGGTAATCCCAAACCAGTCTGACCAATATGTAAAATATTAATCCTGTCTCTTATACACATCTGACGCTGCCGACGAAGAGGATAGTGTAGAT
>CAJXSW010000043.1 GCA_913060645.1 uncultured Dokdonia sp.
CTACAAGTGCTACTGTTCCTGCTGCTGCGTTGATTTCGTCGATTGCATCTTGCACGTTTGTTGCTGCTAGTCCAGACGTTGTATTATCATAAGGATTTGCAGAAGCATTTGTGTCGATTACTTGCGTTGCGCCAGTTTCATCTGTGTACGTATATGTTCCATCTGCGTTGTCAACTAGTGTTGAGATAGAAGTATCTGCGATGGTAGTTGTGGTTCCACTTGCGTCAGTGAAGTCGTAAGTTCCGTCACCGTTATCTACTAGGGCAACAGTTCCTGCTGCTGCGTTGATTTCATCAATGGCGTCTTGTACGTTTGTAGCTGTTAGTCCAGATGTTGTATTGTCATATGGATTTGCAGAAGCGTTTGTATCAATTACTTGCGTTGCTCCAGTTTCATCAGTGTACGTATATGTTCCGTCTGCGTTATCAACTAGTGTTGAGATAGACGTATCTGCGATAGTCGTTGTAGTTCCGCTTGCGTCTGTGAAATCGTATGTTCCGTCGCCATTATCTACAAGTGCTACTGTTCCTGCTGCTGCGTTGATTTCGTCGATTGCATCTTGCACATTTGTTGCTGCTAGTCCTGACGTTGTATTGTCATAAGGATTTGCAGAAGCGTTTGTGTCGATTACTTGCGTAGCTCCGGTTTCATCAGTGTAGGTGTATGTTCCGTCTGCGTTGTCTACGAGTGTTGAGATAGAAGTATCTGCGATGGTAGTTGTGGTTCCACTTGCGTCTGTGAAGTCGTATGTTCCGTCACCGTTATCTACGAGCGCTACTGTTCCTGCTGCTGCGTTGATTTCGTCAATGGCGTCTTGAACGTTTGTTGCTGCTAGTCCTGACGTTGTATTGTCATATGGATTTGCAGAAGCTTGGGTGTCAATTATTTGAGAGTTTCCATTAGCATCTGTATAAGTATATGTGCCATCATTGTTATTAACTATCATTGAAGCTATCTGGCACAAGCTTTGCCAGTTTGATCCTGTGTATTGAAAAAAACAATTTTCATCAGTATTAAACACTAAGCCTCCCGAAAGAGGAGTGATTGCGTTCATTTGACTTGTGCTTACTCTAGTGGCAACAAGTACCTTGCTGGTGCTCTCAAGTTCTAACAGAGAAGAGCCATCAATTGTATTTGGATTGTCACCTATCTTTACCTGACCAAGTGCAGATATAGATAATAGTAAAAAGCTTGAAAGGATTAGTAATTTTTTCATTTGAGGTGTAATTAAATAGGGTAATTATATGTTCAGTTGGGGTGCGTTGATCTGTTATTTTTGTTAAAATACCTATGTAAGCGCTGTCTAACTAGTTCTAAAATAAACTTTTTTTTATGCTTGATTGCTAAGGTAGATTATGCATACTGGGAATCAGATTATTTTAGATGAAGAGTGCTTTAGTGTCGATGAAATACAAATATTTTAAAAATGTTAGTCGTTAAATTTTTTTTGCATTTTTCTTGCAAGTATCTAAAAAAAAACTATTTTTGCCACGCTTTAATATCAAACATAACTTGATGTTAATACCATTTGAAGTTAAACTTCAATAAATGCGGGAGTAGCTCAGTTGGTAGAGCGTCAGCCTTCCAAGCTGAATGTCGCCAGTTCGAACCTGGTCTCCCGCTCTACAAAAAAGGCTCTACAGTTATGTAGAGCCTTTTTTATTTGAATTAAGTCCCTTACAATCGTATATACGAGATTTAAATGTATAGGGATTTGTAGTTGGTAAAAGAGGTTTTCGCGAAAGCGTAATCCTTATAATGTGAGAAGTGTATTTGTACTTATTTCGTAAGGAGTTTTATCTTGTTCAAATACTCTAGCCGAAAGAGCTCCTTCTAAAGTGATTTTTTTTCCTTCTACTCGAATCCAGCTTCCTTCTCTTATACCTATTACGGGAACCGTATTATAAGCGTGGTATTCCTTTATTCTAGTTTCTCTAGTCTCTCCCATGTGGGTAGAGTTTGTGTCTTGATCTAAATAATGCGGATTGATATTAAAAGGAACCATCCCTAGTGTCTTAAAGCTAGGAGGGTAAATTATGGGCATGTCATTTGTAGTTTGCATCGTAAGACCACAAATATTACTTCCAGCACTAGTCCCTAAGTATGGAATGCCATTAAGTAATACCTCTCTAAGTGGTTGCATGACCGCATTTTTATATAGCTGGTTTACTAATACAAATGTATTCCCGCCACCTGTAAAAATCCCTTGGGCAACCTTTACGGCTTCTGCAGCGTCTTTATAAGTATGAATACCTATTATCTTCTTATTAATTTTTGAAAATGCTTGCTGAGCGATTGCTGTATAAGCATCATGAGTGATACCTCCTGGTCGTGAGTATGGGATAAATAATATCTCATCGACACCAGTATATAGTTTTTCAAGGGTAGGGAGTAAGTATTCTAGATAAGCACTGCTATGAATAGTGGAGGTGCTCGCTATGATAAGGTTTTTAGACATTGTAAAGCTTTGGGTAAAAATACAAACTAGTGATCATGTGATTGCCAATTAACAAAATTTTAGAGCTGTATTGATTGTTTTTTGGGGTAGTTACAGTTTTCTTTGAAAAGACTAACTGATTGTAAATGAGATTCTTTTTGCTGGTAATGTTTATGTATGGCACCATTTTAAATGGTCAAGAATCTCGTGAAATTACGGGGAAGTTACTTAATATAAAGGATGATGTAGGGCAAGTGACAGTAGCCAATATCACAACAAAAAAAGCAACCATCACTAGTGCTAAGGGCACATTCAATATTGAGGTACGCAAAGGAGATACACTAATAATTAAAGCACTGCAGTTTAAAACAGAACAACTTACGGTTACTAATAAGATATATGATAGTGGGTTAATTGAAGTGTTTATGACTCCTGATGTGAGCGAACTACAAACGGTTCAATTATCAAATAATGGGCTATCAGGTAATATTAAGAAAGATGCAAAGGAAGTAAAACTTGTAGTTAGACCTAAGGCGCTTGGTGTTATGAGAAAACCCATTGCCGTCGAATATCGCAGATTGCATACAGCAACATCAAGACCTGCGGATCAAGTGGGTAGGCAAAATCTTAGGTTAGATGTTTCTTTAGATGGAATTCTCAATAAGATTTCTGGAAAGACTAAACGTCTTAAAAAAGCGGTTGAGATTATGGAATATCAAAAAAAGGTTGATCAACTGAGAAACTATTATTCAGACGCTGTTTTTACTAGTTCGCTACAAATACCAGAAGAATACATTGATGATTTTACATTTTGGGTGCTTAAAGATGAGGAGCAGCTAACAGATGTTGATTTAGGGAATAAGCTCAGTACGCTTGAATATTTACTATCTAAGCAAAAAGAATATAAGATCTTGCTCCTAGCACAAGGTGCGCAACTTAAAGGGAATTAATGAAAATACTATTACTACTTATAATATCTACTGTTGCCCTTTCGGGATTTGGTCAAGAAGTAACAACCCTTACCGGTACCGTTCTTAACGATACGATAGGAGTAAGTCAACTCAATATTGTCAATCTTACGCTTAAAAGAGGTGCTACCACAAATGCAAATGGAGTTTTTGAAATTCCTGTAAGAGTTCATGACACGATTAATATTAGTGCTGTGCAATATGAGAGTAGACAGATTGTTGTGACTCCAGTAATATATGGTAGAGGCAAGATTTCCTTTTACTTAGAACCCAAGGTGAATGAACTTGACGAGGTTGTTTTAAGCAATATAACCTTAAGTGGTGACTTGTCTAAAGATTTAAATGCTGTTCCTTTGCAAGTTTTTATAGATCCTAGAGACTTAGGTATTCCAGCAAATGCTAGACCTACAATGACTGCCGAAGAACGTAGGTTTTATGGAGCAACAGGAGGTGCAGGCCCACTAGGGTCGCTTATAAATGCGATAACTGGTCGCACAAAAATGCTCAAAAAACAGCTCAAAATTTCAAAATTCAGAGCGTTGGTGGAGGGTAATAGAGATAACTTTAATGACAGTATGTACATCAAGTCACTCAATATTCCAGATGAGCTTATTTTAGATTTTGTTTATTATGTTTTTGAAGATGAGCGAGCAGAGGCAATAGCAAACGAAGGTAATACTTTGGGCTTGCTAGACTTTATGCTCACAAAATCTCCCGTATATTTGAAACTAAAAGCCGCCGAAAGCGTCTTACCTAAAAATGATGAGAACAATGAATAAATATCTACTACTAGCACTATTATTTATGAGTGCGCTTACCGCGGTGAGTCAGGATACGATTATGCTAGAAGGACAGGTTCTTAATGACACTATAGATAAGGCAAATCTAACCATTGTAAACCTCAACATGCGACGCGGTACTATTACCTCCAGTAATGGACAGTTTTCTATAGAAACTCGTCTTAATGATACTATTAATATAAGTGCTGTGCAATATGAGCCAAGACAATTTGTTGTAAATGAGACAATGTATAATCGAGGTAAGATTACCTTATATCTTATCCCAAAAATCACAGAGTTAGATCAGGTAAACATAAGCAATACAGACCTCACAGGAGATATTACTAAAGATATAGGGAGTACAACTTATGAGCGCACAATTACACCCACAGACCTAGGTATTCCAGAAAATACTGCACCACCTCGCACTGTTGAAGAACGTCGTTACCATACTGCGATCTCTAGTGGAGCAGGGATACCTCTAGATGGACTCATAAACTCCATTACCGGAAGGTTGAAAATGCTCAAAAAGCATATTGAAGTTTCTCGTTTTGAAAAGTTAGTTCAAGAAAGCAGGTACACATTTTCAGATAGTATATATATGAATGAGCTTAATATTGAGAAAGAATATATAGAGGACTTCGTGTATTACACTTTTGAAGATCCAAAAGCTAAGGAACTTGTAGACGCAAATAATGCATTAGGTTTACTCGATTTCATGATAAAAAAATCTGCTGCATATAAAGCCTTGATGAAAAAAGATTAAGCTGTGGCATATTTGTTGACAACGAATACGTACGCTTTCGCGAAAGCGTAGCACATCCATTAATTCCACTATGAAAAAAATCATCCTACTTCTAGTTGTTTCACCATTAATTATGGCAGCATCAATACATAAGTACTATCTAAGTGTTACAGACCTTAATTATAATGAGGAAGCACAATCCATACAGATAATCACTCGATTGTTTTATGACGATCTAGAAGCGGTAATCCAAGAGCGTTATGATACTGATGTTGTTGTAGATGCGGTATCAGATCAAGAAGAGCTTGATAAGTATCTCGTAAAATATTTTCAAAAAAAGATGCTTATTACTGTAAATGGCGAGCAACGCGAGGTAAGTTTTGTAGGTAAAAAATATGAAGATGATTACGTGGTTTGCTATCTAGAAGTGCTCGATGTCACGTCAATAAATACATTTGAAATAGAAAGTACATTACTTATGGATGTATTTCCAGATCAGAAAAATATGGTTCATACTACCATAGCTGGAAAAAAGAAAAGCTTTCTACTTACTGCGGCAAATGCTAAAGGCTTGTTAAAATTTACCAAATAAAGCCTTAAGCCCTTTATTGTTTGGCTATTTTTAAGCGATAAAACAAATTCAACAAACTTATGATTCGTTACACGTATATGCTGCTCGCGGCATTTTTACTTCTAGGGACAAGCGCTTTTGCTCAAGAAGAACAAACACAAGAGCGTCCTATGGGACACGAAAACACAAACAGGTTTAGACAACTTTACAATGAGATGTCTACTCCTAATGAGTATAGAACTGCTTCTGGTGCACCTGGTCATGCGTACTACCAGAATACTGCAGACTATAAAATGTCTATCAACCTTAATGATGACACACAGATTATCCAAGGTTCTGAGACTATTACTTATACAAACAACTCACCAGACGATCTAGAGTACTTATGGGTACAGCTTGATCAGAACGTAAGAGAAAAAGACTCTCCAGCTAAGGAGAAAAACGGTGAAGGAGTAGGAGCTGTATCTCAGCCAGGATCTTTTGTTGGTTCTTTTATGAAAAGTGAGCCTTTTGATGGAGGTTTTAAAATTCAAGAAGTAAAAGCAAATGGTCGTGACTTAAAACACACTATTAACTGGACAATGATGCGTATCGATATGCCACAACCACTTAAGGCTGGAGATACTTACACATTTTCAATCAAATGGAATTACTTAGTTCCTGAGCACACAGTAGATCGTGCTCGATCTGGTTATGAAACTTATGCAGATGGTAACAAAGGTTACATTATCGCTCAGTTCTTTCCAAGAATGGCGGTTTATAATGATGTAGAAGGGTGGCAGAACTACCAGTTCTGGGGTAATGGAGAATTTGCATTACCATTTGGTAATTACGAAGTAGATATTACAGTTCCTAAAGATCACTTACTTGACGGTACTGGTGAGATTACAAACTTAAAAGACGTTTACAGTAAAGAAGAAATGAAGCGCTGGGAGCAGGCAAAGAAGTCTTACGACAAGCCTGTAATTATCCGTACACAAGCAGAGGCAGAGAAGCTTGCTGCAGGAAATGTAAAAGCAACACAAACATGGAAGCTTAAAGCAGAAAACGTACGTGATTTTGCATTTACATCATCTCGTCGTTATATTATGGATGCACAGGCAGTAAAATTCCCAGAACGTGATGTGATGGCAATTTCTATCTACCCTCCAGAAGGAAACCCATTATGGGAAGAGTATTCTACTAAGGCTATTGTACAAACACTTGATACATACTCAAAATATACATTTAACTATCCTTACCCTAAAGCAATCTCAGTACACGCAAAAGGACAAGGAATGGAGTACCCTATGATTTGCTGGAACTATGGACGTCCTAATGAGGATGGAACATATAGTGATAGAACAAAATTCGGGATGATTTCTGTAATCATACACGAGGTAGGTCACAACTACTTCCCTATGATTGTAAACAGTGATGAACGCCAGTGGGGATGGATGGATGAAGGTCTAGATACCTTTATGCAATTTCTTACAGAGCAAGAATTTGGACAGAATTTCCCTAATGCAATCAAAGGAAATGACGCATACCCGTCTAGACGTGGAGCGCCATCTAAGATTGTAGGATACATGAAAGGAGATCAACAATATATCGCACCTATCATGTCTAACCCAGAAAATGCGTTTAACCTTGGTGCGAATGCATATGGTAAGCCAGCAACGGCATTAAACATACTTCGTGAGACAGTAATGGGTCATGAGCTTTTTGATCACGCATTTAAAACATATGCTCAGAGATGGATGTTTAAACACCCAAGTCCAGAAGATTTCTTCCGTACAATGGAAGATGCATCTGCAGTAGATCTTGACTGGTTCTGGAGAGGATGGTTCTATAGTACAGAAGCTGTAGATATAGGTCTTAAAGAAGTAAAGCAATACTATATTACAGATAATGTAACTGCAGCTGGTAAAGAGTTACTTGCTCGTTACGGTGTCACAGATCCTAGCGCTATTGACGCAATCTACGTAGTAGATGAGGATAGCCCAGAGTTTACAGAAGATATGAGAGGTAGAGATATTTTAGAATCTTCATCTACACTTAAAGAGTATCTTATGGATAACTTTACTCCAGAAGAGCGTGCAAAAATCAATACACCTAAGTTCTTATACAAAGTTGTTTTTGAAAAGCCAGGAGGAATCCCAATGCCTATTATCGTAGAGTATGAGTATGCAGATGGTTCTAAGAAAAAAGTAACGTACCCAGCTCAAGTATGGAGAAAGAATGATGCAGAAGTAAGTAAAGCAATCGCATCAGACAAGGAGATCGTAAAGATTACCGTAGATCCAGATCTTGAAACAGCAGATATTGATACTGACAACAACAGCTGGCCAAAAGCTAAAAAGCTAGGTGAGTTTGATAAGTTCAAAAATCAAAATAAAGGATAATACTAGTTTCGCTTTCGCGAAAAAGTGAAAAACTGCTTCTCCATCGAGAAGCAGTTTTTTTTTGCTATTATTTTATTGATTGGAAATAATGAAACTTGGATTACTCAAAACCAAGCGCATCACTTGCCGAAATTAATCGCTGTAGCGCATCTATCTTGTTATGTATTTTTTTAAAGAATACATGTTGCTCCTGTTCTCCCGCGGTATTTAAAAACTTACTCTGTTGTAATTGCTCGGTAATGTAAGTATGCGCTTGATCACATGTTTGAACGTCAGAAGTTTCAAAGTAGCTTAGAAATGTAAAGGGAACGTAAAAAGCCTTTTTATAAGGAGTATCTATTAATACGGTATATAGAATTTCTAGAATCAAATGATCTATCGTTATATAACTAATAGAATCACTGTATACTACGCTACAAATTAGTTAATCACGTTTCAGTTCAATAAGTATGATGTTTACATCAAGAAGCGATTTAGTATACATCTGTTGTAGTTGTTCTACATATTTCTGAGCAGTTTCAATAGTTCCAGATATTGTTGCTTTTCCACGCTTTTGCTAAAGCGTGCCTATTAAAAGTTAATATAAAGAAGGAAAATATTTAGTTGTTATTGAATAGTAAAATCAATTTTTAAAAAGATCTTAGGCATCCATTCCTTCAATCTTTTCTACAGTTTCTCTAAAGAGACCTAGAAGAAATTTCAATTT
The DNA here is from genome assembly GCA_913060645.1 of uncultured Dokdonia sp. Taxonomy (GTDB): domain Bacteria; phylum Bacteroidota; class Bacteroidia; order Flavobacteriales; family Flavobacteriaceae; genus Dokdonia. The sequence goes on from CAJXSW010000043.1 coordinate 8,591, forward strand.
TCCAGCATCTCCTGAAGCACTGAATCTTTGGTTTTCAATTTTCACACCGTACCAATCATCTTTACTATTTTCATTAAGAATCCACGGAATGGTAATCATGGCTAGTGAAGTATTTGATACATCTATCTCTAGCTCCCATCCAGGATTATCTGATGTTGTGATCTGGATAGCTTCACCTTGTTCCCAGTCACCATCGCAATTTCCTTTAAACCAATCTTGTATCCAGTCTATTATCTCCATGTTTTTTTTATAAGTGGTTATTGTTGTTGAGCTGTGCGGCGATAAGAGTGAGTAAATAGGTTTCTCTCAAGATAGACATACCTTGTTTGTCACTAGTTGCTATCGTATGTTTATTGTGTGCAATCGCCTCTTGAATGTCTATCCAAACAGCCTTCATACCATTACCTTTCTCGTAATCTTCCAGGCTCGAATCTCCTAGCGTTTCATTAACCTTACAAGTGTAGCAATATGAAATCATGTGCTGCACATCATAATCTGTTTTGTGCCAAGGCCTATATTCTTCATAAATCCCGAAGGGTTTTATGTTTTGTATCCCTGTTGCTCCAGTCTCTTCGTTGAGTTCTCTCATCATCCCAACAATCATATCTTCTCCTTCATCAAGACCACCTCCTGGAAGGCTGTAGTCTTCATATCGCTCTGTATACATGAGCAAGATGTGACTACCTTGTGTTGTAATACTTCTAGTGCTCAATCGCTGTATAATCGTTTTATTATCTAGCGTGGTGATATCAGGATGAAAATGGGTTTTTAAGTGTCGCACAAAAAGGATCTCAATGAACTTACAAAAATAAGAACTGAATCCGATGCAATGGAGCTTTTAAGAAGTAAAATAACTTAACGCTAGAGAGTTTGTGAAGTACAAGATTGCAGCCGCTATTATTAACTTCAAATAAAAAGAGAGGCTTACTTAATGATAAGTAAACCTCTCCTTCTTAATATTAATACGTTTGCACTACATCGCCGCTTTCTTATAATACTTTTTACGTAACCAGAAAGATACACGCACCAGTAGTATCAATGCGGGCACCTCTACTAGCGGACCAATAACGCCCGTAAATGCTTGTCCAGAATTAAGTCCAAATACGGCAATTGCTACGGCAATCGCAAGTTCAAAGTTATTTCCTGCTGCTGTAAAAGCAACAGCTGTTGTTTTGTCATAATCTGCTCCAGTTGCTCTGGTCACAAAGAATCCTATAATAAACATCAATGTGAAGTATATGAGCATTGGAATAGCGATAATAACAACATCCATCGGTATTTGAACAATGAGTTCGCCTTTAAGTGAGAACATCACAATGATGGTAAAAAGCAATGCAATTAAGGTCAATGGTGATATGGTAGGAATAAAGGTATTTGTGTACCAATGTTCTCCTTTTAGTTTAACTAAGATAAGTCGGCTTGCGATACCTAATAAAAAGGGTAGCCCTAAATAAATGGCTACGCTCTCTGCTATAGTTACAATAGTGATATCTATGATTGCTCCCTCAAAGCCAAAGTAGGGTGGAAGCACCGTTATAAACAACCAGGCATAAAAGCTATATGCAAACACTTGAAACACGCTGTTAAGTGCGACAAGTCCTGCGCCATACTCGCTACTCCCTTCTGCAAGATCATTCCAGACTAGTACCATGGCGATACATCTCGCCAGACCTATTAAAATAAGCCCGACCATATATTCAGGATAATCTCTTAGGAATGTAATCGCTAGAATAAACATCAAAACCGGACCTACAATCCAGTTAAGTAATAGCGAAATAGAAAGAATCTTTGTGTTTTTAAACACTTTAGGTAATAAGGCATAATTCACTTTGGCAAGCGGCGGATACATCATCAATATTAATCCTATCGCAATGGGTATATTTGTGGTTCCGCTGTTAAATGAGTTAATGACATCTGGAAAGGAAGGTATAAAGTACCCTAAACCAACGCCTATAGCCATTGCTACAAAAATCCAAAGCGTAAGATTTCTATCTAAAAAATTTAATTTCTTTGGTGCCATGTTATGCTTTTATTTGAGCGAATACAAATAGTAATTCGGTTGCGATTTGTAGACTTCGTTCTTGATATTTTTCTACTTGTTGCGGAGTGTTATCAAACGCTTTTGGGTCATCATAAGTTATAGGAAAACGTTTTTCTGCACCTGGCACAAAAGGACAGCCTTCATCTGCTTGGGAGCAAGTCATGATTGCTCCAAACTTACTACTAGGGTTGAAAGCATGATCTATTGTTTTTGAAAATCCGATTACTGGCTGCTCATTGCTTCCATATTTGATGCTGTACACTGGGTTTTCAGATGGTGACATCACCAATATTTGAAAACCTGCACCCTCAAGTGTTTGTGCTGCCATCGGGAAGAGCGCCGTTGCTTCCGTACCACCAGAATAGCAAGACACGTTTGATATATCAAAGTAGCCTGCCATTGCCTGTGCCCATACTTGCGACAGGTGACTCCTACGTGAGTTGTGAGTACAAATAAAATTAAGTCTAATGGCTTCTTTGTTGGAAGCCTTAGACTGTATATAATCTGCTAGTGGTTGCAAGACTGCTTTGCGCTCCTCAGATATCGAAGCAGTTGATAATCTTTCTATTGTTGTTACTATTTCTGGAAATAGTGCCGTTCTATTTATAGCCATGATGACAATGTTTATAAGAGATTTACTAGCAACATCCGCTACCTGGTTCACAAGAACTTCCTGCTGGTATATCAGCAAATTGTAGCTTGGTCTTTTCCTCAGGAATACCACAATTATCTTTTGCAAGGCAATCTGTTTGCTTACTTGTGAGTAAAAATGAAGTGCCATCAAAGTCAAGCCCAAATTTCCCTATCGTTTCTGCTTGGTACTCTACCTCAATCTCAAGATCTCCTATGTGTAACATCTTTTCAGAAAGTTGGATGATATCTAGTAACTTTCCTGGGTGAAGTCTGTGATCATAATCATCTGCATTCCAAAGTTGGAAATTTGCAACTTCTTCATAACGTACGGTACCTCCGCAGTCAATAAAATTCTTAGTGACTTTTCCCACTTCTGTAACGTGAAAGTGATTAGGAACTAAAGAGCCATCTGGCAACTGGAAAGAAATTGTTTTTAACTCTTGTAAAGCTGTTTTAATTTGTGATAGTTTCATAATGCTATTTGTTTATTGCGATAATGCGATTAATAAAAGTAATTTTTTTTAGCAGCACTCTCCGCTACTCTTAAGATCTTGGTCAAGAAAAGCTGTCATTACATTTTTCATGGCGGTCCAGTTTTCTTTATCTATACAGTAGCACACACTTGTACCTTCTACATTTCCTTTAATGAGACCTAAAAGTTTGAGTTCCTTTAAATGTTGTGAAATGGTAGGTTGCGCAAGCCCTATTTCGGCAACTAGGTCTCCGCATACACAAGAATCTATTTTAAATAAATGCTGTAGTATGGATACTCTAGCCGGATGACCAAAAGCTTTGGCAAAAAGAGAAATCTCATTTTGCTCATCTGTAAACATTTCAGTTTTTGCTAATCCCATGATTGAGTTATTTGTTGATTGCAATATTACGATTAATTATTGTTGTGCAATTTAATTGTGTGTTAATTTTTTTGTTGTCTCTTTGCGGACATCTCCCTAAATCCCTCTTCAAAGAGGGACTTCTTATTTTCTTATGTGGGTTGCTCTTTGTAGAGCAAGGGTTCTTTGTTTTTATTTGTGGAAAGTTGTTATTGAGCTTCTCATTGCGGACATCTCTCTAAATCCCTCTTCGAAGAGGGACTTTGTTGTTTTCTTGTGTGGGTTGAAATTTATAGTTTACGCTTTCGCGAAAGCGTGATACATCAATGTTCGTATAGCAAGAATAATAGCTGGATTTTTAATTCAACTATAACGATGGGTTGCAGGTAAAGGATAGATGTTAGTACTTTGAGCTTTATAAACGTTTTTAAATGTCAAAAGATAATCTCTCGGTAAAATCAAAAAAACCATGGCCAACAAAAAAGGCGATGGAGCAGGTGTATGATTTGAAGCTGTGGGGAGCAGGAATTTCTGACTTTTACTCTGGAGAAGGGTCGCACCATCCTGAGATTGTTGTTCCATATGTGGAGGCAGTTACGGCATTTCTTAGCTCTTTCGAAGAACCTCTTGCAGTGTGTGATCTAGGCTGTGGGGATTTTAATATAGGTAGCAAGCTTGTTCCATACACGGAGAAATATACTGGTGTAGATATTGTGGCGGCGCTTATTGAGCACAATAAGGCTACGTTTAAAAATAAGCAGCTCAGTTTTGAATGCTTAGATATTGTCGCAGAAGAACTTCCTACGGGCAATTGTGTGATTTTGAGACAAGTATTACAACATCTATCTAATCGTGAGATAGCCAGTGTTGTGGGTAAGTTGGCATCCTTTAAATATGTAATTCTCACAGAACATCTGCCTGAAGGTGATTTTGAACCCAATCAAGACATCATTTCTGGCCAGGGAACTAGACTGAAAAAGAATAGCGGTGTCCAGCTGCTCATGCCGCCTTTTGATATGAAGGTTGTGGGAGAACAAGAGCTGAGTGTCACTCAGCCAACTGATGGGAAAGGGCGAATTGTAACTACTCTTTATACAATGTATTAATCCTTAGTTCTAAAGGATTTTCCGCGAGGGGCATTGTTTTTTTCAAGTACCACAGGAGAGTGTAAAAAAGCAGCTGCCTTTGAGGAGTCGGTTACTTTTGAGGCGGTGCGTTCTAGCATGCTTTTTTCAAAAGTGTTGAGTACGCTTTCTCTTAATCCTCTTTCTTGCCAGTTTGATCCCTGTTTACAGCCTGCCGAGATTGCTCTGGCTAGTGCCAGCGCATCAAGAAGTGCCTGATTTGCTCCTTGTCCTTTAAAAGGGCTCATAGGGTGTGCAGCGTCGCCTAGCAGGGTGATTGCACCAGCATTTTGTAAAGTTTCGGGTTCTAATAGTGCTCTGTCGTATGCGGGATAGCCAGAAACTAAGTCTTCTGGAGTCATTGCCATGATTTGTGGGATAGGGTCATGCCATTGCGTTCGCTTTATCGCCTCTTTTTTAAGTGCTGCTGGTCCTGCGTGGTTGAACGCTATTGCTTCTTGCTCTGAAATGGGGAAGCTAAGCTGCCACATGATAGCATCCTTATCGTAAGGCATCATGTATATGCGCTCGTGACCATTTGCTGTTTGAAAAACCGTTGCTTGATCTAGTAGCGTACTTTTCACATCATTTAGTTCATCTAGTGAACAAATACCTAAAATCACCATGCAATCCAGGTATTGTAATGGCGACGTTTTCTCCTCTATGATTGTGTTACGAACTGCGCTGCGTATGCCGTCTGCGCCTACAATGACATGGGCGTTTGTGGTTTTAATATGTCCATCTACTTGGAATTCTAGCGCTACAGTTCCATCTTGAGCGCTGGTATGCCCCATATATTGATGTCCCCATTGTATATGTGGTGAGTCGCCCAGTTGTTCTAACAACGCAAGTCGCAATGACTGCCTGGCTATGTGAATATTTGTGCGCTTCGGGTTTGCATCATCATCTTCTTCCATCCACTTTCTCATGCCCCATTCTCCTACGACGGTTCCTTCTGGAGTATGAACGAGATGCCTAGTAGATACAATTCCCTCATCTAACTGAGTGATTCCAAAACCTTCGATTGCCTTGCTCGCTTGTTGCAAGGTAAGGCCGTATCCTTGTGAACGTGCGTCAAAACTTTCATCACGTTCATATAATGTAAACGGAATCCCACGATGTAAGCAAGCCACCGCTAGTGCTACACCGCCTATGCCAGCCCCTATAATTGCCACATCAGGATAATGCTCTGTATCTGGTGTAGGTGGAGATGGAGATGGGATGATACCAGAGCCATTACATACATTGCATTTGCTTTGGTGTCTTTTTGGTCGAGTAGGAGCGATGCCCTTTTTATCTGATTCCTCATAAGCCGCAACCGCTCGCTGGTAAGCTAAGCGCACTTTCTTACGAAGTCGCTGACTTTTACTTCCCTGCCCATTACATACGGTACAGGCGGCCCAACTTTGGTTTGTATGTGATGAGGTGTTCACTCGTTTGAGGTACTGTTTGCTTATTCTTTTGTTGGATAAGGTACTTATTTTAGTTGGTAAGGTGGCATTTTTAGAGCGCACCGAGCCGCTTAATTTCTAATTTGTATGACGGTGAAAGAGGTTTGATGTGGGGAATCACGCTTTCGCGAAAGCGTACTCATTCCCCATAAGCTCTTTTGAATCAATATGTAATCGTAGAAAACAGTTAGTTATGCTGTCACTGAAGAGTCCTTGTTTTTCTGGTAATACCACACGATGAGGATAATAGTAATCACCTGAAAAATGATAGAAAATATGGATCCTTCAAAACCGAAAAGGCCGCCATTAAGTAGGTTATTTTCTGTGATGCTAATTTCTATAAGGTGATACGAATCAATGCCACTCACGTTGAAACCAAACAAGGTCTGAAAAAGGTTCCAACTCAAATGCAGCGCGATAGGAAACCATAAATTCTTAGTGTACACGTATGACATTCCCAGCAAAATACCGGCAAGGAATAAGTTGGCTAGCGCAAACATATCTACATTGGGATTTGCTGCGTGAAGCAGTGAAAACAGCAGCGCCGATACAATAAGAGCGATGTACTTATTAAAAGAAATCATCAGGTTGCGCAGTACGTAACCACGCAGCAGTGCCTCTTCCAATATCGCAATATTTACAAAAGTGAGGATGGCATACAGCAGCTGTGTAGCATCCCAATGGAAGCCCTTAAATTGAATTTCGCTTAGTGATAACATGATAAGACAACCCAGCGCCATGATTACCGCACCTATGAGTAGACCAGCGATAATGTCTTTCTTCCTATTTTTTAGCGCAAAACCTAACTCAATAAATGGTTTTCTATCCACAAATTTTATAAAAATCCATATCACAGTAAGTGTTCCTAGTAAGGAGAATATGGTGCCTACAAATAACTGGAAAGGAGACTTCTGTGTAGGAAGCTCATTATAATTTATGCCAATAACATAGTAACCTATAAGCTGAAAGATGGCAACAATAAATAGGTAAGGAAGGATAATGGCAAGTACCCGTATCCAGCCTACGTGCTTGTTTATGGGTAGTTGAGGTGTGGTGTTTTGGGGCATTTAGTTATTGATTGATGATGTTGTGTTTTAGTTTTTCGAAAGCAGGCCATTTTGACCCTACACTAGGGTATACAAGGTGTACTCTTTTAAACGTATCATCGAGCTCTTCTCTATCGTTGGTCTTCTTGAAATCTAAAATTGCTGTGTAGGTGTTTCCTGCATGATAAGGAAAATAATAAGCAAAGCTCTTTGCCAATAATTCATTTAAATAATCTTGAAAAAGAGGTACAGTAGCTTCTTTAACTAAGTAGGACTGTGAATCTAATTTTGCTGCGGTATTACCATCACAATTATTATCAAAAATGGTTATGATGGCCGTTAGTTTTCTGTCAATTCGTGTAAGTTCAATGGTTTCTTCGTGCCCACCAAATTCTCCACAATCATCAAAATAACCAGAAAGAATTAACACGTAATTTTCAGATATTGAGCCGAAAGGGTGTTGTTCTAGGTGTTTAGAGTATTCACTTTTTTGATATTTCCTTTGAGAGAAGCTTTGAAGGCTAATAAATAAGGTAAATATTATAAGGAGGTGTTTTTTCAATTGATAGAGGTTTGCAATTAAATAATATGAAATGTTTGTCTAGAGGTTGTTCGTTATATTTCTTGTTTGCTGTTCTATCAAGTAACTTTCTTTGATGATTATCATTTTTGTTTTTTGCGATTTTAAGCCCATTTTTAATTTATGTTCTAAATCAATGATATCATAATCTTGAATAAAAATAGCATCAGCTCTTAGTGATGAGGTATCTGGAATCTGGTTGGAGTCATTGAGACTAGTTTTTAATTTTTTTGATGATAAACTAAAATTAGCCACAATTTCATTAGTATTAAAACCTGGAAAAACTATTGTTGAGTCCTCTACTCTAAATTGAATTCTTTCTGCACCTTCATAACCATTGATGTTTACGATAATTCTAAAATTTTCTGAAATAGTTTTTGGATATATCTCTTCACCGTTGTAAGTCATTTTAGTAATAACCCATTTGCCGTCTAACTCACAAGTGTTGTCGCAAGAGTTAAATAAGATTAACAGTAGTATGACTAAGATTATTTTCATTTGGTCTCTAATATCTATTTAACCCAAAAAGCTTCTTTATAATTAGTTTATTAATTATCTGAAGCTCTATTTAAGTTGGATGATTTTTTTAATAGGTTTATCAAAACTAATAACCTCGGTTATTTCAAGTCTATTTCCATCTAGTTTTTTAATAACAGTATCAATATCGTGATATCCCATTGCATCAAGTTTTACATAAATTGGCTCAATTAATAAGAAGTCTTTGCTTTCAGAATTGGTATAGTTTTGCTCACTGTTCTTTGTTTTAAAGACGTAAAGAGTACTTCCAGTTCCTGATACTGCAATATTTGCATTCCAAAAACCGAGATTGTCTGAGCCGTCATTATTTAAATCTCCATAATTTTCTAAACTTCCACCAAAAGAGTGTTCTATAGTAATCGGTACAATACTTCTGTCTGAAAAATAAATTATGCTGTTGCAACCACCTGGACAATAAAATGCCAAATCTCCTTTAGCATCATCTTCGCCCCAATCTATATCATAATCATCAAGCCTTTCAGGTGCTTTTACCCAAGCATACTCCTTTTTGCCATCACCATTAAAGTCTCCGTAAACTTTTTCTTCTTCTAAAGTTGAATCGCTGTTTTTTATTTGAGCATTTGAATTCTCACACCCAAATATTAGTAGTACAGAAAGGAGTGTAAATATTTCTTTGATTTTCATAATGTTTATTTTCATTGTAAAGTGATTGTTCATTTGGTAATTAAAGTTTTTTGGAGCGGTCTTATTACATTTACCTACCTCGGCATAAACCTAGATGGATCCTCCTTTTCTTTACGGATACGTTCTTTTTCAAGGGCGCGTAGATTTGCTTCTTCTGGTGTTATTTCTGGAACTGGCGCTGCTGCTTTTTTCTTTGTGCGAGTTTTAATGCTTTTAGGAGCTGTTTTAGTCTCGCTAGTAGGGTCTTTGGGTGTCTTTGTGCTTTTTATGGTAGCTATCAAGGAGATTAATAATATGATAGCGAGCACTCCCCAAACAATCCCTATGAGAAGCTCAGAAATGGAGCTTCCTTTTTCCTTTTCTCTTGCGATGGATTCATAAGGATCTGCAGCGATGATGCTAGGGTCATCGCTTAGATAGTAGATGTTGAGTTTGCTAGTATTAGGCACAGCGTTGAGCGTGATTTTACCCGTGTAAGATTGGCCATTGAGATTAAACCTATAGTCAAACTTATAAACCTTGACCACACTTGCCACCGTGGACTCTGTGTATTCATTTGATAAGCTTGCAGTGACAACGGTGTTCTCACTAATCATTTGTTCTAGTTCGCTTATTTTATACTCATCACCACCGTTTATATAGTCTGAGACGCAAGTTTTTGCGAGTACAATAAACAAAATCATAAACACGATTCTGTATAAAAAGGATTTTGATTTTTCAAACATGTGCTAGTTAGTTTAAGGAGAGATTAAAGGGAGTTTGATATTTATCTTAGTTTTTTGTTTTCGTACTTTCTTTTCGTTTTCAGCGTGGGTAAGACATACTCTTTTATAATTTCTGTCGTAGCATTGGCTTTAAACTGGCGAATATGGATAACCTGCTTTTTTTATGTTCATATTCAAATATTGTCCTTTCGAACCTGCTGATAGCAGACCTTCATATACTTCCGCTGGTACGCCATAATATTCGTAACTACCTCCTTTGATAAAGTCAATTCTTAAAGTTCCTAAATCATAATCATACCCTATTGCAGATAAGTTAGTTGATTCTACTGGTGTCATTTCCATATCTTAATCTTTAGTTTTTTGTTTTCTCCAATTACTAACTGCTCTAGCAAAATCAGGATTTTCAATATCTTCTTTTTTCCATTCTAATGAAGGAATAGCATCATTACTGTCTGGTCTTGGTTTCATTAATGGAATAAGTACTCTACTTGGTATTTTTATAGCTTCTCCAATAATAATAGCTTCTCCCGTTCGAAGAGAAGGCAGAGAATCGGCAAGTCCACTAGAATTATCAGGTATTGAAGAACGAATAATTGATTGGTCGTCAGAGCTTGATAATCTTAAAGTAATAAAAGTTCCACATTGAGATAAGATAGAAGAATCTAAATCAGAAGGACGTTGGCTAATAATTAAAGCTCCAATCCCATATTTTCTTCCTTCTTTACAAATACGTCTTACTGCCGAACTAGAGTAGCCTTGGACAAATTGGTTACTGCCTCCTTTCGGCAAATATGAATGAGCCTCTTCATAAACCATCAATAAAGGTCTTTGTCTTCCGATACCATTTAAAAACCTTCCCCAAAACATAGTTTCATATGAAAGTCTTGAAATTAATCCAACAGCTAAATCCATCGTATCAAATGGTATTCCGCCTAAATCTAAAATTGTTATGGGTTTATCGTGATTAATCCATTCACCTAAAAGGTCATCTAAATCTTTAGTAACACCATCATAATCCGGTGTGTTAAAAATAAAGTCAACTCTGTTATCTAAAAGTTTACCTCGTAATTTATTGAGATATGGGGATAAAATTTTCTGTTGAGTAAAGTAGTTTGGTTGACTAGCTCCATTACCAGCAGGAATAAATTTTGGTATTTCAAGAGTGTCTTTATTTCCTTTCAATTCGTTATCATCTTCATCTGTTTCATAAGCTACAGTTGATAAATCCCCTTTAGTATTTACAGTAGCGAATGTTTCGACATATAATTTATACCAGATTTTTTTCAAGTCGAAAGGTATTGGTGAATTTACAGTAATCTGATTTTCTGGAATTATTCCAGATTTTAATTTTGATGCTACCTCTATTTTCTGTTTCAGAATTTCTTGTTGAAATCTTAAATCCTGTACTGTGTCAATAGACTGTTTTTTATCGAATAAAATTAGAGCTAATTCATTGTAGGATAAGCACCAATATGGTATTTTCAATGGATTATCTCCGTCAATTGAATAGACTTTACTATAGTCTTTTAAAGCTGTATGATATTCTGAATGTGGATCAATTAATATGATTTTTGCTTTTGGATAAGCTCCTGAATTAATTGCTTTTAATAAAGAGGTAACAGTATTAGATTTTCCTGAACCAGTAGAGCCTACAATTGCGCTGTGTCTTGTAACAAGTTTATCAACGTCTAATAGTGCTGGAATAGATTCAGAACTAGCAATATTTCCAATTTTAATATAATTTACATCTGAAACCTTTCCATAAATTTTAGACAAATCTTTTTCGGATACTAAATGTGCTTCATCTCCAATTGTTGGATATTGGCTAATACCACGCTGAAAACTTCCTTTTGTAGTGCCTTCTCCAACCAAATGAACAGTCATCCACCTATTTCCATAAGGTTGCTGTTCAGCTAGGTTTTCAGGAACTGAACTAGCACCCACTTGAGATATTATACCATATAGTAAAGTAAAGCCTATTGGAATTTTCACAAATGTTCCAATTTGTCCTATTCTATAACCTTGACCATCAATATAAGTTAAACCGGATAACGATTCATTTGATAAAAGTACTCTAACACTAGAGCCTTTAACATCTTCAATGGTTCCTAAAAATGTAGCTTTACTTTTCATTAATTATCTTCATTTTCATTACCAACTAATTCTTGTAGATAATCTCCTAGTTTAGCAAAATCGCCTAATTTTAAATTCCAAGAAATCATTTTATTTTCTTCATCTTCTGGGTCAATAGTTTCAATTCTTTCAACTACTTCTGCAATATTATCCTCTTCTTCAAAATTGTCAATAGGTTTCCATTTCCCCTTTTTAGTACCTATAATTGCTTCATCAAAAGCCCAAAGACTAATATTTGGTCTCCGTTTTGCAATTTCTTCTGCTCTTGGATAATCTGAAAGTTTGCCAAATAATAATGCAATTACAATCGAAGTGGGATTTGCTTTTAATGCATTGAGTATAGCATCATTAATATGTTCGTCATTGAACGAATATCCAGAAGTTATCTGTATTGCAGGTTCTGATTTAATAGAGTTTGTTAAATGGTCTATTAATGCCAAATATGGCATTTTTCTACTTTGGTCGTATTTTAGATGAGATGGATATATTAAATGTGATTCTTGGTTATGAATATTACTTCCTGTACTTCTATGAACCTGTCTCTTATACACATCTCCGAGCCCACGAGACGGACTCCTATCTC